>JAZGFW010000267.1:0-2107 GCA_036479895.1 Cocleimonas sp.
ATTGCCACTGCTCATAGCCAAGACTCCCTAATAAGTACTCCCGGGTTGCCTGATAATAATGAGAAGGTGATTGCCCCAGCTCACGCGTTGCAAAGGCGTGAAACATTGCCAACCTTTCAGGCTGCGGCTTAAAGGCGAAAGGCGACTCACCCAGCTCATCAAGTACCTTATCACCCTTTTGTTTTGCCTGAATATTTTTACCCGTTTGTTCTAATAACTCAATGAGAAAGGCATCACGGGCTTCTTGTTTTAAAAAACCTAGCTCGTCGATAGGAATCTGTAAAAACCAAATAGTTGCTTCATCCTCACATCCTGATGTCCATATTAAAAGCGCCAACCATGCTTTCTTCTGTAGAGGATAAGGATAAGTTTCTTTCTGATTTTCTAACTGTTCAAACCTTCCATTTTCTATGGATAAAACCTTACGCCCCATATCAAAAATACGATATTCAAAACCGCCGCTTTGAATAAAGTGCGTAATACTATCGAGTTTCTTCATGACTTAAATATATCTCAAAAATAAAATTTCGGGCATAATCGCACATATCGTTAGTAATCGACAACCACCTCATGTCCTATTATAAAAACCACGTATTTTTCTGCACCAATGACCGCAAAGATGGCACTCAGTGTTGCGCCCGCCACAATGCACAAGAAATGCGTGATTACATGAAAAAACGCAGTAAAGGGTTAGGGCTAGTTCGATCTGGCGAAGTCCGTGTTAACAGCGCAGGTTGTTTAAACCGGTGCGATCTTGGCCCTGTGATAGTTATTTACCCAGAAGAAACGTGGTACACCTTTGTTGATAAAAATGATATTGATGAAATCATTGAAGAACATCTCGTAAAAGGTAAAACCGTTAAACGTCTATTAGTTGATTCACAAATTTAGGCGCACGGTTAATGTGGGAAAAACTCAAACTTTACGCCGAATTAATACGACTAAACCGTCCAATCGGCATTTATCTATTACTTTGGCCAACACTCTGGGCGCTGTGGTTTGCAGCCAAAGGCATTCCTGACTTTAAACTATTGATTATATTTTCACTCGGCGTTGCATTCATGCGCTCCGCCGGTTGTGCCATTAACGATTACGCCGACCGCGATATTGACATACATGTAGCACGCACCAAAGATCGCCCTATTACCTCGGGTAAAATAAACGCTAAAGAAGCGCTGGGCGTATTTACCGTATTAGTCCTTATCTCTTTTCTTTTAGTCATACAGCTTAATCTCAACACTATATTGTTATCCTTCGTAGCTTTAGTCTTAGCCGCTACTTATCCCTTTATGAAACGCTACCACTCTTTTCCACAAGTTCACTTAGGTGCGGCTTTTGCGTGGGCAATCCCGATGGTGTACACCGCCACCACGCAACAAGCGCCACCAGTAGAAGCTTGGCTGTTATTTATCGCGGCCCTCCTATGGACAACCGCTTACGACACACAATACGGCATGGTTGATCGTGAGGATGATTTAAAAATAGGTGTCAAATCTACTGCCATACTCTTTGGAAAATATGACAATATTACTAACGGGGTTTTACAAGTTTTATCACTGATATTAATTAGTATCGTCGGTGCGATGAATGATCGTGGCATAACATTCATTATCAGTATAATCACTGCTTTAGGCTTGGTTATTTACCAACAAACATTAACAAAAAATAGAGAGCCAGATAAATGCCTACAAGCATTTTTAAATAATAACTGGATAGGAATGGTTATATTTATCGGCATAGCCTTAGATTATCTAGTAACATCGTCATTCTAGATAAAACAGACAAAACAACTAAACGGGACAACCATCATGACAGCAGAAAGAAAAAGCTCTTTCACCTATGAAGAATTAATCCAATGCGGCAACGGTGAGCTATTCGGTGAAGGCAATGCACGCCTCCCTATCCCACCCATGCTTATGATGGATCGTGTGATTAATATTGATGCCGAAGGTGGTGAGTTTGGCAAAGGCATCATGGTTGCAGAGCTAGACATCAAACCAGACCTGTGGTTTTTTGATTGTCACTTCCCTACTGACCCCGTTATGCCGGGTTGTTTAGGGCTTGATGCGATGTGGCAGTTAATTGGCTTCTACTTAGGCTGGCTAGG
>JAZGFW010000268.1:0-11584 GCA_036479895.1 Cocleimonas sp.
TCTTGCTATCACCTCCGCCAGATCCTCCATCAGAATTAGTTACCTTAAACTTTAAAACATGGGTGTTATTGTTAGGGTTACTATCCTCTTCTGACCCATTGACTTGGGCTGAGTTGCTTAGCTCACCGGTTTTGGTCACACGTAGGATCAATGAAAAGTTTTTTGTATCTTCAGATTTGAGAGAGCTCACTTTACATTCAACTGTAGTGCTACTTTTTTTAGAACATCCAGGGGGTGGGTTGCCTTTGACCTCAAGACCAGCACTAAAGTTATTATTTAAAACAACATTAGTTGCTGTATCAGGACCATTATTTTTAAGGATAATATTAAAAGTTAAACTATCATCTGTGTTAGGCGTGGTTTTAACTGTTTGTGACACTTTAAGATCAACTTCTGAGGGTGCTTTTATGCTTCCTCTTCTGTACACAATTCCTGCATAAGCATTTCGAATCCATTCTTTTGGGGTTCCGTCTCCATTGCTAGCTACTATGTTTAATGAAAAACCTAAAGATGTTGAATCATCTACTTTAGAATAGACAACAGATTTATCATCCCCCGTAAATGAGGGTAAAGAGAAAGTACTTGTTTTGATAATACTATTTAGTTTCCCTGTTGATAAATTACCGACTACAATATGATTTTCGTTTTTGTCCAGATCATAGAGATCAAAAGTGATTAAGTTATCGATATTACTCAAACTAGGGTTTCCTACTTGTTGACTCGGCTTTGGAGGCACAATTGCAATGGTTGTATTTTCTTGCAGATCAATTGCATAGATACTCCATACCTGTGTAGTTTTATTATTGATAGTGAATTCATTTAGCGCGTCGTAAACGATATAGCGACCATTTGCCGTAAAATCCATTGCATCAGCTGAAGTGATCTTATTGCTATCGGAATCATCCACTCTAGCTGCTTTAAGTTCATACGTTTTAGTATCAGCATCCTCATCGACCATATTAATAATATTAAGGGTAGGTAAACCCTGATGCTCATGATTGGGGTCTTTCAAAACAATACCGACAAAGCGGTCATCTGGCGAAAAAGCTACAGAGAAAAAACTGTCATCAAATTTCTTATCTAGACAGCTTGTTTGTCCACTTTCAGTTGCCATAAAACAAATATTATGTTCTAGGGTTATGTAGATTGCAGTACTTCCATCACCAGAAACAGCAGGGCGATGTCCACTGGGTTGAGTGCCACTAAAATAAACGGAACCACCTAATGCCTTCTCATAACGTCCTAAATGAAGGTTACCACTTTGCTGGGTAACCATTATTAGTGAATCATCAGCGCTGGCGGGTGTTCCGGGTTTAGATGGAGTCGTAGAAGGTGAATCATAAATTTCTACGGCGTCAAATGCGCTTGCTACCGCTTTTGATTGAGTTGAGCCTTTGCCATGAATATCATCAGCTGATTGTATGCAGGCTAGGCGCAGGTCAGAAAACTCTGATCGAGGTAGAAGATGTGTGGTATTAGCACGATAAAAAATATTAACCGCGTTCTCCATTCCAATGGCGTAGCTAGCGCCCTCTGCCAACAGGTAAAAAGCATGACCTGGGATCGTACTGTTCCAATGTACGCCACCATCATCTTGTGTGGTTGTTACATAATCACTCATTTTAGCAGGAAATGAACGATTTAAGCCTCGAATATTAATTGAGTTAGGATCCTTCATGTTGCGAAAAGGTGCTACCCCTAGGTTAGTTCCCATTAACCAGTCATTATTACCTTGCGTATATTGCTCAACAGCTTCACCAAATATATCTGATAATGCTTCATTTATTGCACCTGTTTGGTATCCGCCAGTTAGGCCAGATTCAGAATTGGTTATGCCGTGTGAAAGTTCATGGGCGACAACATCGAGTGATCCTGCAAAGTCTGCTCCTGTACCAAAAAACATCATCTTGACACCTGAGTGCCAGAAAGCATTGAGAAAATTATCACCAAATCTTACAATGGCTTTGATGCTTCCACCCTCACCATCTAGAGAGTTTCTTTCGTGCTTGTCTGCAAAGTAGTCATAGGTTTTTGAAAAGTTATAAGCAGCACTTACACCATCGCTAACCCAGCCATTGTTAGCGCTGGTAGAACTTATTTGAAAATAATACTCAAAATCCGATAGTTCATTGCTTTTAGGTTCGTTTCTTGCATCGTAAATGTTAATAACGCCCTTCTTAGCTTCAAAATCCATTGGGTTTGTGTTTGATCCATCAAACATACTTTTACTTGCGTCGTTCAAATAATATTTACCAGAATCTTTCCATACATTTAATTGGCGGGTTTTGCCGAGTGTATCTTCCCCACTACCGGCGACATTTTCGGTATGAATATTGCTGAAGCTGTAAAGTAACTTCCCTGTTTTAGCATCAACCAGCGCTGTAAAGTTGTTTAAGAGAGAAAGGTCAAGCTTTAGCTCCCATGCTAATAAGGGTTGCATATGCTCTTTACTTGAATATATGACAAGTTTACTATTCACGTCTATTTTATTGCTATCAACATTAGGTGCTAACTTAGCCATAGCCGTTATAGTAGCCTCATCAACAGTGATGCTAGGCGTTGTTGATATGTTGCTAGGTGATGGAATATATTTTCCCGTCATGCCAATTACATTGCCTAATTGGTTACTGTGCGTGACTAACTGACTTTTCCATACAGGGATGTTTTTATACTGTTGCGTATATTTAGTATGGAATTGTCCTAATTTATCTTGATAAAGCTTGGCTATTTTAAGCTCTTTAGCGGGAAATTCTAGCTTGAGGAGCTGCTGAAAGTTTTCAAAGAAGCTTAAGTTTTTCGCAACAATAGTATCGGCATCAGGAGTAAAGCTAATTTTGTAAGAAGGCGATGATGCTTGGGTATTAAAACCACTAAAAAAGCGAGGTGTACCCTTGGTATCTAACTTTAGTTGCACGTTAGATTGAATGATCTTTTTGTTTCCTGAGAAGTGTGACTTATTAAACTTCTTTGATAAATGTAATTTACGCGGTAATTGATTGACCGTTTTATTTTGAGGTAAAACGGGCAGAAGCGGGGCACTGAGTGAATTCAACTTATTATTTTGTAGTGCTTTATATGCATCTTTAAAGGCTTGTAAGGTTTTACCATCTTGGATATTGGGTGATACTCCTCCTCCCACTTTGTTCTTAATAATAGAGTTTGCACTAAGATCATTTAAGGGAACGAGTTGGGCGTTCAGAGGGTTGGCACTAACCGAAGTGGATAAGCCAATAAATGTAGTAATGGCTAAACTTAATGCAGAAACTTTTGTTTTATAAAAAATGGGGGAGCTTTTTAATAACATGATTCGCCTTTTGGGGATGTAGTGCAATGTGATTTATCGTAATGTTTTTATTGCTGATAATTGATTAAGGATGTCACCCGTAATGGCATCAAGCACTAACGTATTAGATGCTAGATTTGCATGACGAGTGGGCTTTAACTCATAGGCTAGTCTTGGGTTAACCTCATTTCTAAAGAAAATTATTTTTTGTGCTGAATACTGCTGTTGCGATATAGATGGATTAATCTGAGATGCTTTTTGGAATAACTCAGTTAGTGTCATTCCAGCATTTATATCAATTGCAGAAGGTGTAGGAAAATACTGACCCTGTACCAAATGCAAAGTGTTTTGTCGGTTGAAGTGCATAGAGATTATGCCTTTCCAAACGGGGATTCCACGGTAGCTTTGATTAAGTTTTATGCGTGTAAAACCAAGCTTGTCTTTTTTATTAGATGCGATGGTGAGTTCTTGAAGGGGATTTTCTAGTAAAAAATCTTTACGGTAACGATGCAAGAAATCAAAGCCAGTATCTTGTGGTGTTTTGCTAGTTGTGGGTATATTAGTACGGGTATTTTTGAGGTACGAGATTGTATTATTCTGTGGGTTATTTTTAATCGAATAATTCTTTGTCAATGCAGTGTTCATCGCGTCTACACCTGTGGTGTTTTTTGCACAAGCAGAAAGCTGAAGTAATATAATTAGGATTATGTACTTCAAACTACTCATGTTACTAATGCTCATCTTTTAAAGAATTAATAAAAATAATATCCCAATTAACTATTTAGAGCTAGGTTTTGGTGTAATTATGTTCAGTAGTATGGCTGTAATTCCGCCGATTCCAACAGGGTTTGTAAAGATGCTTTTGACGCTTTCAGGTAGTTGGGCTAATGCTTCGGGTAAAAGTAATCCCCCAAACCCAAGTGCAAAAGAAATGGCCATAATCAACTGGTTGCGATGCGTCATCGGTACGCGTTTTAATATTTTTATGCCGATAGCAGCAACGCTGGCATATAAAATAATTGAAGCACCGCCAATAACAGGCCTTGGAATAGTTTGTAAAATACTGCCAATAAAAGGAAATAAGCCCAGCACGATAAGAATGAAAGCTACAAAGTAAGCAACGTAACGACTCGCTACACCACTAAGTTGTATTAGACCATTATTTTGGCTTAAAGGAGCATTCGGAAAAGCGTTGAACACAGCGGCAATGACGGAGTTGATACCGTCAGCTAAAATTCCGCCTCTTACCCGCGTAATATAATCAGAACCTTTTGCACCTGTACCTGTAATAACTGATGTTGCGGTAATATTGCCCATTGTTTCAATACTTACGACGATATACATCAAAACAATAGGTAGCAGTGATGCTAGATCAATTCCATCCCAGTTGAAGCCATATTTGAAGGGGAGAGGAATACTGATATTATCGAATGCCATAGGCGCAGTCGCTGCTATGGATTCAACCTGTGCAAAGTCTACTTTTTCCATCGGTATAGCAATAAGATACCCAATAATTAAAGCAAGCAACACGGAAATTGCTTTAAGCCACTTATTGCTACTTATTATTATAATAAAGAAAACAATCGTACCCAGTATCAAGTTTTTAGGGCTAGCGAAATCTGTTACTGCATGATTTTCACCCAAGTTACCACCCGCTAGATCAGACATACCAGCCTTTAATAAACTTAAGCCCATAAGTGTAATGATGATGCCGCTCACTAAGGGAGTAACAATACGCTTAAAACGGCCAAGTACTTGACTTAAAAAGATTTCAACAAAAGCACCAATAAAAGATAAAGTAAAAATCAGTGAGAGAATTTCTTCAGCAGTAGCACCTTTGTTTTTTGCAATAAGTCCTACGGAAAGAATAGCGCCGAGAAAAGTTAAACTTGTACCCTGAATAGAGAGTAAACCACAGCCAATACCAAGTGGACGATTTGCCTGAATAAAAGTAGCAACACCAGAAACCATTAATGCCATGCTAATAAGGTAAGGGGTATGCTCATTTAAGCCCAGCGTGAAACCAATAATAAGTACTGGAGTGATAATGCTAAAAAAGCTGACTAAAACATGTTGGAAAGCAGCTAGCGTGGATTTAATCACACCAGGGCGATCATCGAGTTGCTGTGCTAGTTCATTGTGCGAGTTACTGTGGTCACTCATGTATTCCCCTTGCTGGGACTTATTTAGAGGTCCCTTAATTATTTTTGATAAGAATCTGCTCAATAAGGCTATAGATAAAACGATTAACCGTCAAACATAAATGAAAACTACTTTATGTTTCTAGCGGGGGTTATTCTGTTCGTTTTCATAGATATTCAGTTGGATATACTAACCGAATAAAAATAAACAATATCCTTATGTGCTGGGATATTGGACTAAAACCCACCGAAATATAATAAGTATGTGCATATTTTCAAAATGACTTCTATAATTGCCCACCTATCTACTCCCAAATTTTCAGGATTCCCCATGAGCGCTAGTGAAGGCTGTACAGATGACAGTTGCGATTTAAACGAACTACCCGATATTGCTAATGAACCACACGAGGGCCCTAATGCACCATTAAGTTGGGTGGGCATGAGCGAAATTGAACTGCCCGTACATATGCTAAACGGTAAAGGCAATAATATTCAAACCGTAGCGCGCGTACAAGCTTATGTGAATTTGATTGATCGTAAGAGTAAAGGCATCCATATGTCGCGTCTTTATTTAGCGGTGGATGAAATATTGAGTGATAATGTGCTAACGCCTGCATTACTACAAAAAGTAGTAAAACGTTTTGCTGAATCACAAGAAGGTATTAGTGATAGTGCATATTTAGAATGCCGTCTTGATTTCTTTGAACGTAGAAACTCTTTGATAAGTGATAATACGGGCTGGAAAAGTTATAAAGTTCGTCCTATCACAGCATTACGTAAAGGCGTTTTAACAACTGAGCTGAGTATCGAAATACCTTATTCTTCAACTTGTCCTTGCTCGGCAGCTTTGGCACGTGATCTTATTCAACAAGGTTTTGAGAATACATTCGGTAAAGTCGATGATAGCAACACGGTGAGTGCTAAAGATGTTCATGAATGGTTAGGTACAAAAGAAGGTATTTCCGCCACGCCTCACAGTCAACGTAGCTTGGCTCAAGTACGCGTAAAACTATCTGACTCCGTTAAAGATTTGCCCATTTCGCGTTTAATTGACCAGATTGAAGATGCATTAGCAACACCAGTTCAAGCAGCAGTAAAGCGTGAAGATGAACAAGAATTTGCGCGTTTAAATGCAGCCAACCTAATGTTTTGTGAAGATGCTGCAAGACGCGTTCAAGCGGCGTTAAAGCTAGATAGCACTTTGGATGATTTTTGGATTCGTGTAAACCATATGGAAAGCTTGCACCCACATGATGCTGTAGCAATTGTTACCAAAGGTGTTGATGGTGGCTATCGTGATGATCCTAGGGAATTTCCTCATTAACTCCCTTTACTAAAGAAGAAAATGGAAAAAGGTCAGCTACAAGGACTTATTATACCGCTCAAAGATGAGAGCTTTAACCCAGTATTATATTTAAGTTTACTTGTATTAGTTGGTTTTCTGAGTTTTATAGCTTGGCGCTGGTATAAGAAAAAATTAAAAAATCAGGCTGTGATTACGGCGCAAAAGTCATTGTATGCCTTGCAACAGTCTTACAATAGCACTTCTCAAACATCTCAAAATACAGCGTTAGAATTAGTCAGTATTTTATGCCAAGGTTTAGGTGTTAAACGACTCGATCAATACCAAGCTTATGATCCGCATAAGTGGCACACTTTTCACCAAACACTCAATACACTTTGTTATTCAAAACAGCCTTTAATACACTCTTCGAAACAATCTTCTATTGAGATAAGCTCCTTATTTAAAGAAGCTAAGAAGTGGTTGTCGACAAAATGAGCGACACGGGTTTACAATTTCTATCGGTGAATTGGCTTTGGTTATTATTGCCTTTCTGGGTTTATTTAATAGCCTGGTATAGCAAACAACGTTTTTTTGAAAACGGATCAATGGCTGATGTGGACGTAACCGCAAACAATCATTTTTATCATCCTCTGGTTTCTCAACTAATAAAAAACGCTGCTGAAAGTAATGCTCAACAAGCATCTAAAGCCTTCTGGAAAAAGCTTGTTTTTTGGTGGTATGGTTTGTCAGTTAGCGCAATTATTTTTGCACTAGCACAGCCTGTTCTTATTGGAGCGCGATTGCCAGACCCACCGTCAGAGCGCGATATAGTTTTTCTGGTAGACACTTCAATCAGTATGCAATTAAAGGATTATTCTTTACAGGGGAAGCCGGTCAAGCGTATGGATTTGTTACGAAACTTGCTGAATGAATTCACAACAAAGATGGCAGGAGAATCAATTTCAGTAATTGTTTTCGCAGAAGAGCCCTTTATGTTGGTGCCGCTGACCAATGATAATATTTTAATACAACGTATGCTAAGACGGGTTACCACAAGTTTAGCAGGACGTTATACAGCGGTGGGTGATGCTTTATTAATGGCATTAAAAGAGGCGAATAAGCAAACAGATCGCCATCAAACCTTTATTCTATTTACGGATGCAGATACATCACGCGGTAAAGTTTCTCCTAGTGCGGCTGCTAAGTTAGTGGCAGAAAGTGATATACCCGTATTTACTATTGCGATTGGATCTAGTCAAAAAGATCAAAATAAAGCTGTGCAAGGCGGTTTGTACCAAGCGGTAAATTTACCTTTATTAAAAGAAATATCAGCAATAACAGGTGGGGAGAGCTACCAAGTACATGATAGTGATGGAATAAAAGAAGCGCTTAAAAGCATTCTAAGTCAGCGACAGAATAGTGTTGAAGTAGATCCGTTATATGAGACAGAAACCTTATATTATTATCCTCTAATATTAGGCTTATTTGCCTTGATGTTGTGGCAAGCACTAAGGTTAATTGGTTGGCGCTATGCTGTTTAGTTTTTTCAGTAGCATTGATTGGCGCCAACCCTTGTGGTTGCTACTTGCATTACAGCCTTTAGTGCTTTGGTTATTGCTTCGTTGGCAACAACAAAAACAACAGCAAAAATTTGCAGATGCACACTTATTACCGTGGTTACAGGTACAGCATGATAAAACCGCATGGCAAAAGTGGCAGCAAAAAATCTTTTCCAGAAATACGGCGTATGTGTTGGCGTTGCTGTTGTTTGCGCTCTCATTGGCAGGGCCGCGCTTACCTGATAAGTCATTAAAAACCCAAAATGAGATTATTTTAGATGTGATGTTGGTGGTTGATTTATCCCGTTCCATGAAGGCAACTGATATTAAACCATCGCGTATTCGACGTGCTACATTAGAGATTTATGAATTTTTATCTCTAGCTAAGAATACTCGTGTGGGAATTACCGTTTACGCTGCTCGGCCACATCTATTTGTGCCTTTTACTGATGACTTTAAGGCATTGAAGTTTTATCTGGAGAAATTGGATACGCTGCAACTACCCACTTATGGAAGTGATGCAAGTATGGCTATGGATTTTTCTCAAAAAGAGTCACTCGCAAATGCTAAAAAGCATAAACAAACGATCGTCTGGCTAACTGATGGTGATATTGAAACCAGTACCATTTCTGCACTGAAAGCTAATATTAAACAAGCCAATAAAGCAGGAATCAATACCTTTATATTAGGGCTTGGTACGCAAGATGGAGGGGCAATTCCAGTCAATGATGGAACTTGGTTAGAATCAGCAGGGCAAGCTGTTATTTCAAAAATGGATACTAAGTTATTGCGAGAAGTCGCTACACTTGGTGGAGGAGTTTATCAAGCGGTTAGTAACGATGAGAGTGATTGGGATACACTTTATAAGCAGGGGATTTTAAAATCAGTAACAGCAACAAAACAAGACGAGACGGGATTATGGATTGAGCTTTTTCCTTGGACTCTATTTCCCGCAATATTATTTTTATTGATGGCAGTTTTACCTTTTAGATTCGGTATGAAAATATGAGTAATTTGATGTTCATACTGTTTGTATCATTCGTGCTTTCAAACTCTCCGCTTTATGCGGGTGAGCAAGATAATACAGAAAGCAGCGTTACATTTTCTACAGCTGTTGAGCAAGGCGTAGTTGCGTATCAAAATGCAGACTACCAGCAATCAAAAATGCATTTTATTGGTTCTGTTTTGAAGGCTGAAAATCAACAAGAACGTGGCATAGCTCTCCATAATTTGGGTAATGCTCTTTTTCAAGAAGGTGATTATTCAAGCGCCGCTGAGATTTTCACGGATGCCTTACGATATGCCCCTAAGCAACAGCAAACGATCAATAATCAAAAGCTGACGGTTGCAATAAATGTTGAGTTAGAAAAGCGCCGTAAGCGTGTTTTTAATCGAGGTAATTTTGCTGCACCTAATGATAATGCGCCATTGTTTGATATGCCTGAACAAATCCCGTTTATGCTCAGTACAAAAGCCGTTATCATGCTCAAAGCCTCATTACCAAAGTTGCCAGAGAAAGATTTAAACCGTTTGTTATCAAAAAACATGGCACAATTTAAGCTCATTCAAGGAAATGAAAAACAAAATAAGAAAGAAAGAAAAGAGCAGCAAGACCTTGAGCAAGCACGAATTTATTTTATGGGTCTGGAAGAAAAAAACTCCAATGCGTTATGGAAACGATTGTTTGAAATTGAAGAAGGATTCCCTAGTAAGCTGAAAAAACCAAAGGAAGTTCCTGGCGTTAGAGCATGGTAAGCTTTCTTGAAATGCTTCAATATCATTTTCTGCTGTTGCTGATTTAGCGAGTAAAATTACGTTTGTTAAAAAAGCGGGTACTGCTTGAATTTTTAGAATCGAATCCAGAAGAAATGCATAACTGCCCTTCATCGGCTAATAAATGACCTCAGAAGATAAAAGAGCTATTCTTAACTTTCTAAAATAAAAATAAAGAAGAGGCTTTTTTCAAGCTGTAGCTTCAAATAATGACTATAAACAATAGTCAGGCTAAATAATAAAATGACGAAAATATCTAAAACGCTTGAAGATGCATTTCAATCTCATATTGAAAGCGAAATTCTTTTTACCTCACGCATTATGTGCATCCTTGGCGCACTATTGTATGCCTCATTTATCATTGCTGATTTGTATTCAATATCAGCCTCATTAACAGAAATTCTATTAATTAGAGGCCTTGTCGCGGGCAGCTTAATAGCCGGCTATTTTTTAACTTATAGTAAAGTGTTTTTAAAATATTACGATCAGTTAGTCTTTATAATTTTAATCAGCGCAACGGTAGGAATCGAAGCAATGATATATTTAGCAACGCCAGAGGAGCATGCAGCAAAAGTATATTTTGTGGGGTTACTACTAGTAATAATGACTACGTTTGCATGGACTTTTTTAAAAAAATCTACGTCATTAATAGCCGTTAGTTTCATTATTGGCTCGTATGCCTATTTAGGTTTTCATAAAGGTTTAGTGTTATCAGATCTATTGGTTAATATTTACTTGTTATTAAGTGCTGTTGCGATAGGCTTTATTTCTCAAGTTATACGCAATCGCCACCTAAGGGAAAACTTTTTATTAGGGCAGTCTCTTGAGCGAGCTTATAAAGAAAAAGAAGAAGAAGCGAAAGGCAATGAGTATCTAGCTAATCATGATGGTCTGACAGGTTTACCAAACAGACGTTATATGATGGAGTTGCTGGATAAGTCATTAACAGAGGCAAAAGAGAAAAATAGGGTGCTAGCAATCCTATTTCTTGATTTAAATGGTTTTAAACAGGTGAATGATGTTCACGGACATGCGTTTGGTGATGAAGTATTAAAGACAGTTGCCAGTAGGTTGCAAAGGGCTATACCACAAGGTGATTATTTGTCACGTTTGGGTGGCGATGAATATGTTATTAGCATCATGTTGAATAAAGAAAACTTATCAGAAATAGAATCTTTAACAGAAAAGTTCTCTTCATTAATTTCATTACCTATGATTATGGAGGGTGAACGCATCAAAGTGGGTACTAGCATCGGGATTTCAGCATATCCTATGGATGGAAACACAATTGATAGCTTGATGGAAATCGCAGATCATAAAATGTATCAAGATAAAGCCCTTAAGCATGAGTCTAAAGAGAGAAGGGTGAGCTAAGAGAGGAAGCTACCTATTTTATCTATATATGAAATTTAGATTCTGGTGTATATTTTAATACACCGATTAAAGGCGATATTTAACATTACGTCAGTTTTAATTGGTTACTTTCTAAGCAACATAATACAATATGTTTTCTATTATAAATTGATGCAATAAGTAATTAAAA
>JAZGFW010000269.1:0-3182 GCA_036479895.1 Cocleimonas sp.
ATTTTTTCATAGTTTATATTGTGTAAAATAGGAGTTCAGGTCCTAATTAGAACAACATAGAGTTTACGAATCACTTTCCATCTCGATCTGGACTCGAACCAGAGAACAATAGATCAACAGTCACAAAGTTAGAAATGTTTACTTTTATTAATCAGTCACTTACGGTATTTCCACGATCTTTAAGTGCTAGTAAACAACAGTAAATATCAATAACTTACAGATGTTGTGACACAAAATTGACACACTCGCTATAGATCGACTAAATCTTTAACTAGCTCTAAAAGCTCTGTTGTGATTTCAATTAACTCATTCAACAACTGAGAATCAATCTCTAAGTGCCCCTCATACTCTGCAATATTTCTTCGCTTGTGGCATTGATCTAGTACACGCCATTTTGCAGTTTCTAATCCCAATGTCTGTTCAAGACATTGAAATACCATATAACGATTTTCAGAACGATAACCATGCCAGCGCATCGCAGCAAGTGATAAAGCATGAGCAGCACCGTAAGCTAATGTGAATTTACCATCTTGAGATAAACCACCAAGCTTCGCATCATTTAAACGGATTTCAGCCGAAGCTACCATACCGTCAAATTCGTTCTTATCAGGTGGCTCATGTTTTAACTGACCAATTTTGACAAGGTTATCCAGCTTATCTAATGGCATCGGCATCCCCTATTACATTGATTTTTTCTTGCTCCAAAACCCGTATGATGAAGCTGTTTTTTTCATCCCGCTTCTTCTTGAAATCTTCAAGCGTATAGATACTTGGATTAATCGGGCATTGTAACTCTTTCTCAATTGGGATTAATATATTCATCATATCTGTATAAGCTAAATCATCCCCAATAATCATTAAATCAATATCACTTTGAGCAGTGTCTTCGCCTTTTGCAATAGAACCATAAATGAAAGCATATTGAATAGAGCCATCAGCTTGAAAAGAGCCTTCAGCTAAAAAAGAACCATCAGCTTGAAGTGCTTGGCGAATTACATCTGCAAGTCCAAATGTTTTACGAGAAATTGAAATTAGCTCGTCATAAACAGGAGACGCTGGATTAGCTTGATAGTGGGTCTGATTGCCAATACGTTTAACCGTCAACAACCCTGCCTGAGTCATCTTTTCAAGCTCACGCTTAATTGTCCCTTTACCCATATCAGCAAGTCTTACAATCTCATTTAGATAAAATGAGGTGTCGGGCTTTCTAAATAATAAACCCATAACTTTTTGCTGTGTTTTAGTAAAAAGTGAATCCGCAATGGTGGTTGCTTGTAACATTAAAAAACCTATTAGTCCCAATATGGGTATTATAGGTCTTTATTTGGGACTTTTCAATATTACACTCGTACAAACTCAAAAACCTAAATCACAGGATACATAATATCGCCTATTTCAAGCTCTGTTTCTTCTATCATTATGCTTAGAACTACAGGGATTAGTTTTTCTAGCATTTTTGTTCCATCTTTTACTTGCTCTCGGTTAAGCTCTGATTGCCATGTTGCTCCGCCGTGAATTAGCTGATTTCTTAGAACATACAAACGGTCAATACCACGCTCAACACTAACTCTGTTTTTTGTTCAGCAACTACTCTCGTTGCAAAATGGATTGATTGTTTAAATTTTTCCTTCCATTGGTTTGATGCATCCTGTTCTCGCACTGCTCGCCAAAAGGGTTCGAAGATATACTTATTAGAAATTAATACGCTTATTTGATCACTAAAATCTTTAAACAGTAAATCTGGGAGTTGATTGGCTTTATCTTTATCCACAACGGTTTTTAAAAAATCCGTAAACTTCCCTCTTTCGGACAGTTGCTGCCCCAAATCACCTGCATACGCAGCATTAAAGCAAACCCACAAGAAAATGAATTTTGCATCATTATCTGTTTCTTGCTCTGCTTTTTTCAACCAGCTAGGCTTCGATGAATACGAACCCCTATCAAAAAAGGCTCTAGAGAATTTATAGATGATGAAATTATTTGGACTAGAAGAGGTGTTAAAATCATTTATACAGGTAGAAGACTTGATGAATCTGATGCCGACCTCTGGATGCAACTCTTACATTACAATAGAAACAAACCACTTTCTGAAAAAATAGAACTCAGTCGTGCAAAGCTACTCAAAGACCTGGGGAAATCTAATGGAAGTAAGTCTTATAAATGGCTAGATGCAGCTATTAGAAGACTTGGCGGTAGTATTATTATAGAAACCAAGAGATATATTTTCAGCGAAGTATTGTTACAAAGCTATTCTCTTGATAAAAAAAAGGGGAAATACTATTTTCAAATAAGCAATGAAATTGCAAAACTTTTTACCAATAGCGAATTTTCTCTAATCAAGGCAAAAAACAGACATAGACTTAAATATGATCTTTCCAAAAGCCTTCAAAGACATATCGCAACATCATCAACTACAAGACAAAGCTTCCAATACAAAGATCTCTTAAAAAGACTTAAAAGAAAAACAGAAATCAGATACCTAAAACGTGATCTAAAAAAAGTTTGTAAAGATTTGGAAGATCAAAAGATCATTGTTAACCATGAGATAAAGGCAGATAAGCTGATTATTTGGCGAACCAAAATTACATCGTAGTATCAATCACACCTAATCGTACTAACAATCACAAAATCACAATACTGTCGTACTAACACTCACAATGTTATAAAAACATCGTACTATCAGTCACACTTTGGAGAGACTTCGTAGTATCAATCACATTTTTTATAGTTCACATTCACAATTAGTTTTGATTGTGGATAACTCTCGTACTATCAATCACAAATCGAGAAAACTTCGTAGTTTCAATCACAGGAAATCGTAGTAACAATCACATTCCTCGTACTATCAATCACAAATGTCGTAGTATCAATCACATAGTTATTTTTAAGATATTGATATTCATGAACAAAACAGCATTTTTATCGCTCTTTACCTTTTATTACCTTATCTTTACCTATCAGTAAGATGAAAAAGATACTCCACAAAGTTTTAAACACCGCCAATACTATCAGCTGGCAAAATAAGAAGGCAAACATTGAAAAATTCATATATTAAGAGACCTTTGCACGAATCCCCGTTACTCGACTAAAAATGTAATAATCTCACTTTAGGGAAAATTAGACTTAAGCATGGCTTGGAAAAACATAAAACAACGCAGTTTTGCCGATGACCTCGTCACCGA
>JAZGFW010000270.1:0-14132 GCA_036479895.1 Cocleimonas sp.
CACCCAAACGTGATTGCAAGGCCTCCTTGGTTTCTTCGTTTCGCGCTAAATAGCCAACATCAGAAATTGCCCCCCAAGCCGCATAATGAGCAGTCAAACCATGAGCTTTTCGATAGGTCACTAAAGCTTCTAAAAGGCTATTCGCGGCCACATAGTTTGCTTGACCGGGGTTACCCACAAAAGTTGTTGCCGATGAATACATCACGAATAGTTCTAATTTAAGATCGAGATCTATACTCGCTTTATGTAAATTCCACGCACCTATGATTTTAGGGCTCATAACTTTGTGTAATTGAGCTTGGCTCATATTACGAATCAACCCATCATCCAATATCATCGCAGCATGAACAATACCTTTTAGTGGTGCAACATCATTTTCTATTTCAGAAATCAAACGATGTAAAGCTGACTTATCGGTAACATCACACGCTCGAGTAAAGACTTGGACACCTTTATCTTGCAAATCTTGAATGACTACTGCAGATTCATCATCGACCTTGGCTGATCGACTAATAAGTACTAATGAACGCGCACCTTTATCCACTAACCAACAGGCCGTTTTTAAACCAAAGCCACTCAACCCACCTGTTACTAAATAACTGCCATTAGCATCACAAACATAAGATTCATCTACTTGAGACAAAGGCTGAATTAATGCAGCAGGGACACCGTCGCCATTGTCAAAGGAAACCACGACTTTACCAATTTGGCGGGATTGTTGCATATAACGGAAAGCATCAGCAACACGCGTTGCAGGGAAACTACGATATGGCATTGGGCGCAAACTACCTTCATCAAAGTGCGTCATCATTTCTTTGAAAAGTCTGTTGGCTAACTCAGGGCGCTCAATTAATAATTGGTCAGCATCAATACCATAATAAGAAATATTATTACGGAAAGGCCGTAAACCAATTTTACTGTTTTCGTAGAAGTCGCGTTTACCCAGCTCTAAAAAACGCCCAAAGGGTTTTAACACAGATAAATTACGCGTAATCGCCTCACCTGCCAGCGAGTTAAGAACAATATCTACCCCTTCGCCGTTGGTTATATCCATAATATCATCAGCAAACGCTAAAGAACGTGAGTCCATGACGTGATCTGCACCCATTAATCGTACAAAATCACGCTTCTCATCACTACCTGCGGTGGCAAAGATTTCAGCCCCACAAAAACGTGCGAACTGAATCGCTGCAATACCCACACCACCTGCTGCACCATGGATAAGAATTTTCTCACCCGGTTGAATCTGCGCTAAATGTTTAAGCGCGTAATAAACAGTAAAGAATGTTGTTGGAATCGTAGTAGCTTCTTCAAAACTCCAACCTTGTGGCTTATGACTAATCGCCGTCGTTTGCGTAATAACGCGCGAGCTAAAGCATGCAGGCGCAAAACCAACTACTTCATCACCTGCTTTAAATTCAGTAACCGCACTACCAACGTTAATGACTGTTCCCGCAAGCTCCATACCCAAGGTAGGACCTGCAAAGCCGTTTTCTACCGCCTCATCTGAAAGCAAACCCATTGCATACATAACATCACGGAAGTTTAAACCTGCTGCTGCTGGCTTAATTTCTATTTCATCCGCCTTCAAAAATTGCTCAGGAAGTTCTTGCCAAACTAGGTTTTTGAGCTGACCTGGTGTACTAAAACGCAAGGCATAGGGTTTGTTCACCGTAACATGATTATTGCTGCCCGAAGCCATCAATGCGGTTGGCGTCATGCGCATAACATGACGTGCCGTATCGCTTAAAATCACTTCATTTTCTTGATGTTTTTCGGATGTATTATCAGTAGCAGATAATAACTCTTTCAATAATAAACGACCCGTATCTTCTGCGTCAAACACGCCTTGTAAATCAATCATTGAGCAATTTAAATCGGGGTGCTCATTCATCACCACACGACCTAAACCCCATAGTGCGGATTGAGCAGGACTTATTGCAAAATCAAAATCTTGTTCTTCTTTTGCAACGACTGCACCACCTGATGTCACTAAGTGTAATTGCGCGGGTAGCTGTTTAGAGTCGAGAGCTTTGACTAGGTCAATGGTGCTAGCACAACGTTTGTTTTGTAAACTCAGCACACCACCATCATTCTCCATGGTCATAGTTATTGGTGCATCATGCCATTCTAAGCCCATAAGATGTACGATATGGTCACAATGAATATCTAATTTATCCAAAGTATCCAAAACATGTTCAAAATGCTCTTCGGTTTGCTCTGGTAATGAGCCTTCAGTCGATAAAGCGCCTTCAGCTAACAAGGAGCCTTCAGTCAATAAAGAGCCATCGGCTAACAAAGAACCATCAAAATCCAAATTTATCGCAAAGTGCCTAGGACCTAAACGTTTATAGGTTGTTGCAGGCTCAACGATAATAACTTGATGCCCATCTTTTTTTAGTGATTGTTCTAACGTATGAGACAATACATTAGAGACTTTAGAATTATCTTTGAGAATCATCCATGTTTCGCTTTCAACATCAGGTAAGTCAGTTGTATCAGTTTGAGTCAAAGCATCGGTATGATTAGCGACAACCATAAAAGCACCTGCATCACCTGCTGCTTCTGGGTCAATCAATAATTCTACCTGATCAAAACCAACTTCTTTTAAAGAGTTACGCCATTCATTGGCACTCATCAATAAAGGCACAGGGTTTTTCGTTTCGCTGGTATGAATCCACCAATCGCTCTGCAAACCAAAGGTAATATCCATAAAGCGATCTGATTGCCTTTCAACCAATAGCAATACACCTTTTGGAGCAAGCAACTGCTTTATATTCTTCTGCGCTTTGGGTAAATCATCCGAGTGATGCAAGGTATTCGCTGCAATCACAATATCGTAGGTTGCAAACTGTACAGAGCAGTTTTCAGTTTCAATGGTTTGACTTAAATCTAATAACTGTGTTTTAACAAACGCATACGGCTCTAAGTCAAACCCAGCTTTCGCTAACAGCTCATCATCGTGATGTATATAATCATAATCACACTGATCTTCTGGCAATACAGATAATAGCAGTTGCGTGATCTCAGTATCACTTGCACCCACTTCAAGAATGCGAAGGCGACGATTAGCGGGCCAATCAGCCACGATTTCACTAAGGCTTTCACGTAAGGCAAGATTAATACTTAAGTTGCTAGGCGACGCCCCATTCCAATGTTCTTGGATACTGCTTTTACTGGAAAATAACAATGCTTCTGGCTGCGTTTTATGTTGTAAAACATCAGTCATGTGTTTGCCGCAACGCCCTAAAAATATCAACTCAGGTAAATAAGATGGAGAGTCACCCAATACTGACAGCCAAATATCTTCCGCTGAAGGCATGTCTGATTCAGTAGCCAGTAACCATTGCCCATTTTCATAGGTTGCCAAATCATCTTCAACCAAAATATTTAAAAGGCGGGATAATAAAGGATGTTTGGTCGATTCAATATGTGCCTGCTCAGCCAATGACTTCAAGGTAAACTCATCCCCTTTCGGGTTAAGCTCACGAATCGCTTGCCACGCAAACATCGAAACCATTACATCAAATAAAGGAAGCACTTCTTGATAATGCTTTTTACGTTGTAAACTAGGCTCATTAAACCGTAAAAAGTCCAGCGCATGAGCAACTAGAGATACGGGCTCTGAAACAGGTGATTGCTTTCCTGCTTCTAATATTGGCATCAACAAAGGTTTAAACTCATAGCTCGCAGGCAAGGTTGATGCACTTCTAGTGAGTTGTACACCTTTAAAACGACAATCATTTAGCTCAGCTAATACCGCACCATAAGCATCCATCAATAAATAATCAGCAACCACTGACTGGGGACTCTGTTTCTTAATTTTTACTGATAAATAGGTTAAGTCTTTCATATCAGAAAATTGATAGAGTTTGCCAACCTGTACCGGTATTAAAGCGGCTTGATTGCCTTGCTCAATTTCATCTGCAAAAATATCTACTAAAACCTGAAAACCTGCGTCCAACATCGCTGGATGAAGCTGGTATTGCGAGAAGCTTTCTTTTATTTCATCCGGTATCTTAAGCTTAGCTAAAGCAGATAGAGATGAAACCCAAACCTCTTCAACACCTTGGAAGGTAGAGCCGTAACTCAAGCCTACAGATTCTGTTAATTTATAATGCCCTGCTGCACTAATGATTTTTTCAGCATCAGCTGTAAAAGACTTAATAGCAATTTTTTGCGGAGCTTTTTTATGCGTCTCACCAAGTAATCTACCCACAACATTTTCAGACCATGGGTTGTCACTCAATCGATCTCGACTGCTGATAGTAAAACTACCGTCTTTGGGGTGTAGTGTTAAGCGAATTGTTTTATTGCAATCAAGTACAATCGGCGCACGAATTTCTAAATTTTCAAGCTCCCATTGCCTGTATTCACTTAAACCTTCGACACCAGCACTAACACCCACATCATCACTCACAAACCAATCAGCAGATGCTGCTAAAGCCATTTCAACATAGGCGGCCGCTGGCATAATTACACCACCATCAACCACATGATCGCCCAGAAAGGGTAAAATTTGGGTATCAATTTGATTTTCCCACATCGCTTCTTGGTCTTTTACGCGATAGCCCAGTAGAGGGTGAGCGCGATGTCGGTTAACTAAATCACTACCTTCTGGAGTCAATGTGTACCAATGCTTTTCTCGTTGCCATGGGTAATGCGGTAACGTAATATTTTGGTAGTACTTTAGCTCACCAAAAACCTTTTCTTCATCCAAAGGACAGCCAGCAAGGTGGCAGTTGTATAATGAATTTATCAGCGCAGTTTTTGACTCTTGCTTGCGACGAATTGTTTGCACTGCTAACGTTGAGAATGATTTATCACGAGCACAATCATTTATATACGAGCGTAATACGGGATGTGGGCCAACTTCTAAAAAGACTTGGTAACCATCGTCTAGGAGTGCATCCATAGCACTGGCAAACATCACAGGCTTACGAATGTTATCCCACCAATAGTTAGCATCCAACTTATCTCCAGACAATAAACCACCAGAGACGGTGGAGTAGAACCCACGTTGTGAATCTGCTAAGCCTAAACCTTGCAAGGGTTGTTTAATATCATTTTCAACAGGGTCCATTGCAGCGCTATGAAAGGCATAATCCAAATCTAAAATTCTAAAGAAAATACCCTGTTCATCAAAGTATTCATTCAGTGTTTCAAGCGACTCTAAGGCACCAGATAGCGTTACCGCATTCGGACTATTAACACCTGCAACTGTGATCTCAGATAATAAGCCTAAGTCTTCCAATAACAAGCGTACCTTCTCTTCACTCATTGAAGCTGCTGCCATACGCCCTGCTCCAGCCGTTTTCCCTTGAGCATGACTACGCTGGTAAATTACCCGCACCGCATCTTTTAAATTTAAAATTCCAGCAGCCCATGCTGCTGCGACCTCCCCCACACTATGACCCGTTACAGCATCCGCGATTAAACCTTTAGATTCCAGTACACGCATAACACCGACTTGCAGTGCAAACAATAAAGGCTGTGCCACCTCGGTCAGAGCTAAGCGAGACTTGTCCTCAGCTGACTTAAACTCATCCAATAACGAAAGCGTATCTTCACCTTTCGAGTAAGTTTTTAATATGTCATCAATTTCAGTTACAGTTTCTAAAAACAATGGCTCGCTCGCCAATAACTCACAACCCATTCCCTGCCACTGCGAACCATTACCTGAAAACACTAGAGCCAATTTGGGCTTAGCAACACCATCAACGCCATCCACTTTATTGGTAGTAGTTGCTCCCGTATGAAGCTCGCCTTGTGAGAATGCGTGTAAACATTCCACAATACTGTGATGCTTATCGGCATGAACGGCTAGGCCTGAGCTAAATTGCTGACGATTACTGTAAACTGACCACGCTACATCATCATAATTTACGCCATCTTGCTGAAGTAAGTCACGGTACTGACCTGCCATATCACGTAGGGCTTGAGTGTTATTGGCAGACAAAAATAAAGGTGGATGCCCCCTTTTTTCTGAAGTTTCAAGTTGATTAACCTGTTTCGACTTTGGTTTATCTAACTGATCTTGTTTGTCTTTGCCAACAATATACTCTTCGACAATGACATGCGCATTCGCACCACCAAAACCAAAGGAATTAACCCCCATTAGCAAAGGGTTCTCAGACGTTTCCAGTGGTGTAAACTCCGTCACCACAGATAACTGATCGCCTTTAAAATTTATATTGGGATTAGGCTCTTTAAAGTGTAACGACGGTGGCAACGCTTTATTTTTTAAGCTAAGAATAACTTTTAATAAACCTGCCATACCCGAGGCCGTTTCAAGGTGCCCTAAATTAGTTTTAGCCGAGCCAATGGGTAAAGCTTTTTTACGTTTCTTGCCTAAAACCTTAGCTATAGCACCCGCTTCTAACGGATCACCAACCGCTGTTCCTGTTCCATGTGCTTCAAGGTAGTCTAAATCGTCAGGGCTAATACCTGCACCTTTATAAACTTTTTCAAGCAAGCTCGCCTGTCCTTCGGCACTTGGCAAAGAAATACCATTGGTGCGTCCATCACAGTTTATACCTGTATTCACGATAACGGCATGAATCGGGTCACCATCACGTTCAGCATCTTCCAAGGGTTTTAAAAATAAAACAGCAGAACCTTCCGATCGCACATAACCATCGCCGCTAGCATCAAAAGCACGACAACGGCCTCTTGGTGACAACATAGATGCTTTTGAAAAACCAACAAAGCCAAAGGGATGCAATAGCATATTGACACCACCTGTTATTGCGCTAGGCGCATCACCGTTCCAGATAGCATTACACGCTTGATGCAATGCAACCAATGAAGATGAACATGCTGTATCCACAGAAACACTCGGCCCCTGTAAGTCAAATATATAAGAAATGCGGTTTGAAGCAATACTCGCTGTATTACCTGTCATTGAATAGGGATCGAGTGAACTCAAGTCATCCATGCGTCGATGCGCATAGTCAGTACTCGCAATACCAATATAAACTGCCGTGTCAGTACCCGCTAATGACTCAGGGACTTGCTGGCCATTCTCTAAAGCTTCCCATGTTAGCTCTAATAAGAGGCGTTGCTGAGGATCCATTTGTGCAGCTTCGCGAGGTGATATACCAAAAAAGCTTGCATCAAATTTATCAACATGAGGCAAAACACCGGCTGAAAACGTATAACTTTTACCGGGCTCTTTTTTATCAGGGTGTTGGTAAAAATCCGTACCCCAACGCTCAGAACTTACCTCTGTTACAAGATCTTTTCCTTCTTTTAGAACATCCCAATAAGCTTCAGGTGAACTAGCTTCCCCAGGGAACCGACAAGCCATACCGACGATGGCAATTTTCTTTTTATCTGACAAAGAGCTTTCCTTGATGAAGTCTCATAGTAAGTTATGTTGTAATTCTACAACAAATAAACGGTATTTGCTGTAAAAAAGCATTAATTTTTATGAGGAAACCTGATTAAGCCGATTAGAATTTTGCGCAGAAAAAACTGTCGCTATTTTTCAGGAAGTGAGCCGTAATAGTCACTCTATTGCGGTGAACTTCATGGAAAATATCGGGAGTTTTAACCTGCTAAAAATAATTGGACTGATCAGATTTCCACATGGATATGACACAAAGATAGAATCAAAGTTCTACGACAATTTCATATCATTTTAATTGCTTTCATCATTACAAAAACCTGCCACAACCCTGTGCCTTTAGTGCTTGAAATATAAACAAATTTCTTATCACCATTGAATTTACTCTTATGAGAATAGTTACCCTTAAACGGATAAATGAAATTTAGTTTTTCGTAAGCATAGAAAAAAGCTTTTCGCGTAAACTTATGATGGTTTATTTCTTGGCGCGCACCACCGTACAAATAAAGCGGCGACATCCCTAACGATACAAACTGCTTCCCCTCCTTCTCAAAAACATTAATGGCCTCTAGAATAATTGAAGCACTCGTACCATGCGGCGCGCAAGCATCTAGGCGGTCGATATTGTGATAATAGCCCACCACTTTGCCATCAGAATACATTGGATCAAAGGTCGCTAAAGCAATTAATTTATCTGCTTGGTAGGCCCAAAAATAACGCACATCAGGTTCTCCCCCAAAACGCAAAGGACGTACTAAAAAACCAAACTCTCCGCTACTTTTTTTAGACAACCACTGCTGAGACAAAGTTTTAATTTCATCAATATTTTTACATTCATTAATTGGTTGCTCTTTGATTAACACGCCTTCACGTTTGCACTTGTTTTGCCACTGCCGAAGCTTAGCGCGGTGCTTCCCTTTTAGACTAAAGCCTTGAATAGGAATTTCAGTTTCAATACCGAATTGATTTATTTGTAGGCCTTTTTGACTAATGCCGTCTTGATTATAGTTACCTTGATGAAGTGCTTCGGCCATCTGCTTAGACGATTGCACAAAAATTACATCAGGGTATTTTTTTAAGAATAACTTAATGATTTCTCGATAGTTTTGAGTATCGCAAAGTGGATCAGCCAAAACTATTTTACGTTCGCTCCACGCCCAAAACCAGTGCTTAAAACTGATGTAGGCAATATAGCCCATCCCATCAACGACAAAATACTCCATCTCAGGCTCTAGACTGGTATATGCCATCGAGTGTTTTCCATATTGCTTTAAATATGGAAGAAGCGTTTCATTTATCTTAGGCATAGAGCATTATTTTTCTATTTTAATAGAAAGCGTCAACGGCGCTAATTCCTGCAAAGCACGCTCATAAACTCGACGTTTAAAATACACCACCTCTTTTGCGGGTAACCAATAGTTTACCCACTTCCAACCATCAAACTCAGGCACATCATTCGCGCACAAATCTACCGACGAATCATCACAAATCAGTCTTAATAAAAACCATCGCTGTTTTTGTCCGATGCACACCTTACCGTTTGTACCACGACGAATCATTTTTTTAGGTAAACGATAACGCAACCAGTCCTCTGTGGAGCCAATCACTTTCACGTGCTTTTCTAACAAACCTGTTTCTTCTTGCAACTCTCGATACATTGCCTCTAAAGGTGTTTCGCCTTTATCGATACCGCCTTGCGGGAACTGCCAAGAAGTCTGCCCGATTCGTTTACCCCAAAATACTTCGCCGTCGCAATTTGAAAGGATGATACCTACATTGGCTCGAAAGCCTTCATCATCTATCACGACCTGTACTCCAAAAATTATCTATTGCGCCCATTTTTTCATATTGACGATGATTCAGCAAATCTTTACAGATACAATATGGTTTTATTTCATCTATACCTCATCTATTAACTAAGAGACAAACTTCAATGGCACTTACCATTTTCGACCTCGACAACACCCTGCTAAGCTGCGACAGCGATTACGAGTGGGGGCAATTCCTCGTGAGAAAGAATCTTGTTAACGCAAGAGAATACGAAAAAGCGAATCGGTATTTTTATGATGAATACAAAAAAGGCACCTTAGATATTGTTGAGTTCTCTGCATTTAGCTTTAAACCCCTCACCATGAATAGCATGGATGGTTTAAACAACCTACATAAAGAGTACTTACAAGAAGTCATCAAACCTAATATTACCCAAAAATCACGGTCACTCATCAAGAAGCATAAAGATAAAGACGATATTTTGCTCATTATTACCGCAACCAATAGCTTTATCACTCGCCCCATTGCGAACGAGCTAGGCATTAACCACCTACTTGCCACTGATCCAAAGATTAGCAATGGCAGATATACTACAGAAATCGAAGGCACACCCTGCTTCCAAGAGGGAAAAGTCACACGCTTAAATTCTTGGTTAGAGGAAAATAACCAGAGCTTGCTAGGCAGCACATTTTATAGCGACTCTCACAATGATTTGAGTTTACTCGAAGTCGTTGACACTGCTATAGCTGTTGACCCCGATGACACGCTAAGGGGTATTGCTAATGATAGAAACTGGAAAATTATATCATTACGCTAAGTTATCTACGTGCGTGTAAACTATTTTTTCTAAAATACACCGAATCAACCTATGGTCTTTTACTACTTGCCGAAAAATAACAAAACACGTTACACTACAAGGCATGAATAAACCGTTTAAAAACTGCTGGCTTTGGATTTAGCGTCTTTGGAAACAAAGGCATTTTTGTCATATCCACTAATAACAACAGTTTTAAACAGGTTACATTATGAATAAGCCTCTCTCAAAAGAACAATTTGAATCTTACCTTGCACAAGGTTATCAGCGTGTTCCACTCATTCGCGAAGTTCTCGCTGATCTCGACACGCCATTAAGCACTTATCTAAAACTCGCCAATGGCCCCTACTCTTATTTATTTGAGTCGGTTCAAGGTGGTGAAAAATGGGGGCGTTATTCCATTATTGGCTTGCCTGCCGAGACCCTTATTAAAGTTACAGGCAATACCGTTGAGGTTACAAAAGACGACCGAATCATTTCAACAGAAACAGCTGATGACCCGCTTGCATGGATTGAAGCGTATAAAGATCAAATTAAAGTACCTGAGATTGAAGGCATGCCCCGCTTCAACGGTGGGCTTGTCGGCTACTTTGGTTATGAAACGATTCGTTATATTGAACCAAAGTTAGCAAATACCGATGCTGGCAACAAACCAGACCCACTTCAAACCCCTGATATTCTGTTAATGCTCTCAGAAGAATTGGTTATTTTCGACACCCTTAATGGCATTCTTTCTATCATTGTTCATGCGGGTAAAGGTGAATATGAGAGCGCTCAAACCAAGCTAGACAAGCTAAGCCAACGATTACGCGAGCCACTCACCTTATACCACCCAGTTAAATCTCCGCAGGTTATCAAGGAAGGTGATTTCATTTCTGGGTTTACCGAAGAAGGTTTCAAAGCGGCTGTTGAAAAAGCGCGTGAATATATAAAAGCTGGCGATATTATGCAGGTAGTTTTATCACAACGCCTGAGCGTACCTTTTAAAGCACCACCGTTGGACCTTTACCGCTCCTTGCGCTCGCTCAACCCATCCCCTTATATGCACTTTATGAATTTGGACACCTTTCATATCGTTGGCTCATCACCTGAGATTTTAGTGCGTTTGGATGGCCCTAATAATGACAAGGAAATTACAGTCAGACCCATTGCAGGTACACGTAAACGTGGGCACAACAAAGCAAAAGACCTAGCGATGGAAAAAGAGCTGTTAAACGACCCAAAAGAGTTAGCAGAGCACTTGATGTTGATTGATTTAGGCCGCAATGATGCAGGCCGTGTAAGTCAAATTGGCACGGTTAAACTCACCGATAAAATGACCATCGAGCGTTATTCTCACGTCATGCACATTGTCTCTAACGTCGTTGGCAAGCTATTACCAGACTTGAGCGCAATGGATGTTATTCGTGCCACCTTCCCTGCAGGAACAGTGAGTGGCGCACCCAAGATTCGCGCCATGGAAATCATTGACGAGTTAGAACCTGTGAAACGTGGCATCTACTCTGGTGCAATTGGCTATCTAGCTTGGAACGGTAATATGGATACCGCTATTGCGATCCGCACCGCTGTTATTAAAGATGAAACACTTCACATTCAAGCAGGTGCGGGTATTGTTTATGACTCACAACCCGACCTAGAATGGAAAGAAACCATGAATAAAGCCCGCGCTATTTTTAGAGCGGTCAGTCAAGCTGCTGCGGGCCTTGACGGCTCACACAGATAAGGAGGAGTAGACTATGATTTTAATGATCGATAACTACGACTCTTTCACCTTTAATTTAGTGCAATATCTGGGCGAGTTAGGCGCTGATGTGATGGTCGAACGCAATGACCAAATCAGCTTAGAAGAAATTGAAGAAATCTCACCCGAGCGCATTATGCTCTCGCCTGGCCCTTGCACACCTAGCGAAGCAGGCATTTCGCTCGATGTAATTCACCATTTTAAAGGCAAACTCCCTATTTTTGGCGTATGTCTTGGCCACCAATCCATCGGGCAAGCCTTTGGTGGTGACATTGTGCGTGCCGAAGAAATCATGCACGGCAAAACATCCAGCATCTACCACCGCGGCGTCGGTGTATTTAACGGACTCAAAGAACCTTTTGAAGCAACCCGCTATCACTCCCTCGTAATTGATGAAGATACCTTGCCCGATTGTTTAGAAATCACCGCTTGGACAGAAACCGAATGCGGGGAAGTCGATGATATTATGGGCGTTCGCCATAAAGAGTTTGCGCTTGAAGGTGTGCAATTTCACCCAGAATCTATTTTGAGTGAGCATGGTCACGATATGCTAAGAAACTTTTTAGCAATGGAGCTAAGCTAAGCATGAACTCCCAGACGACTCCTGCTAGCCTAGGTAAACGTTTCTTAGCCATTATTTATGATCTATTAATTGCCTTCTTTTTCTCACTCATTATTACGCTAATTATTCAAAATATTCTTATTGGCGCTGGCTTAGTAACACTTGAAGCTGTAAAAATAAGTGAATCCGAAACCATTGCAACCATCCCTGCTGATAGCATTGTTAATATTATACTAACAAGTTTCTGGTTACTGATCCCATTTCTATACTTTGGTTATAACTGGACTAAACAGGGGCAAACGCTGGGCATGAAAGTTTGGAAAATCAAAGCAGTTTCGAATGATAAAAATAAACCTATTTCATGGACGCAGTCTGTCTTGCGTTTTTTTGGCGCTCTATTTGGGCTAGGTTTTTTATGGATAATAATTGACAAAGAACAGCTACCCCTACAAGATCGTTTAAGTAAAACTCGGATTATTAGACAACCTTAATTAGATAAAAACATATAACTATGACCACACTATCTCATGAAGAAAAACAAGAACCTATCACTAACCCTTGGGGCTTTTGGGCGACGATTGGTTTTAGTATTATAGCCTTTGTAGTAATGTCGATTATTCAGGGTGTTGTTCTCGTTATCTATGCGATAAACCAAGGCATAGACATGGATATCAATAATGAAGATCTAGCAGAATCCATCAATGCAATAGCCTTAGATGGTGACTTACTTGGGCTTGCAGAGATTCCCTCCGCCATTATTGGCGTTAGCTTAATTTTATTATTTGCTTCAATGCGCAAACCACTGAGTATAAAGAGCTATTTACACCTCCACTGGCCAGGCATTGGCACAATACTAAAATGGCTCGGCATTATGTTTTTAGCCATGATTGCCATGCAAGTAGTAATGATATCTCTAGGTGTCGAAACGCCCAGCTTTATGACGGATGTTTACGGTAGTACTGAACATAAATGGATACTCTGGATAGCCGTAGTCATTGGCGCACCCTTTTTTGAAGAGTTTTTATTTAGAGGGTTTCTCTTTGAAGGATTAAGACATTCTCTATCAAAAATCACCAATACAAGCATAGGCACGATAATTACAGTTATTTTAACGGCCGGAATTTGGGCCGTGATTCATATGCAATATGGATGGATTGAGATTAGCAGCATCTTTTTTGTAGGTATTATTCTTGCGATTGCACGCCTTAAAAGCGGTTCTCTTTACGTACCTATTGCGATGCATATGATGATGAATTTATTGGCAAGCGTAGCGATGGAATTTCAGCCTGAGCTGGAAGCCTTAGAAAAATCTGCAGTTGGGTTTATATCATTGCCTTTCTAGCGCAATCAGTAAGAAAGAAATAAAGGAATTTTTTATCCATAGATTACCAATATTTTCTGCAGAATTTAAAACAAACAACTACTTTTTCTGGAGTGTAAACCGAGAAAACTAAAACTTTGCCATGATCCCCAAGGCACTCGACGTCACTGTATTCATTTTATCAAACTCCACATAAACTTTAGCACGCTCTAAAACCACGCCAGCCTCAATGGTACTTTTCGTCATATCTGTTCGTTGGTTTTTAGCATACTGCCCTGCAATATAAGGCTTTCCGAAACGGTAAATTCCTGAAATATTATTTACATTATCTCCACCCACTTCTGAACAATTATTTGAGGCTATTTGCACACTATCATTTGTTTTAACACTTCTTGAGGGGCATTTTTCATGAACAAATCCAATCCCATAATTTTCTCCCACATAGCTAGCCACCCACTTTTGACCCACAGAATTTGAGCCACTTTCATCCAATAAGCCCAATCCAAGATATAGAGGCCCCATCAGATAATTGAGCAAGAGACTTTTTTCAGTGCGAGATGAATTCTTAGCATAACT
>JAZGFW010000271.1:0-3898 GCA_036479895.1 Cocleimonas sp.
TGCTCAAAGTATTTAACAATTAAAATCATTAAAATGACTTTAGCTAAGCGTCCTTTCAAATCATCTAGGTTTTTAATGACTAAAATTCTTGATGCACCTTCTGATTCGCTGGCTTGCTCTATTTTACTGATAAATAATTCATACAAGCCCAATGCGAAAATTAACAGAACCGTTGCTAATAAATAACCATCAATAATCTCAACCACATGGGTAACGGTTTCTGAGCGTAATTTTGCACGCCCTTCTGAGGTAAGTTCAGGGGATAAATATTCACCCAAGTGCGAAATCATGATCCATGCATCTACCGATGCCATATAAAGCACCGCAACGGCTGCAGCTAAACTTGCTAATACTGCTGCAATAACCATCAAACGGCTATTCCATAAAAAGCTTTCAAATAATTTTCCAATCATTTTTGTTGTAATCCTATGATATCTATAAGTTTGTCGCCCGCATAAATCAACGGAATTCTATCGCGCAACCAAGGCGCAATGTTTGCTTCATTCAATACTTTTTTAAGGTTTTGAGAATGGTTTTTATGGGGAGAATATAACTTCTCCCCACCTTGACGAAAACGGACAGTAACAGGATGATTTTGAACGTGCAAATCATCCAATATTTTCGGGCTTAAGGTTAAATTCAAGCTTTCTATTTTAAGCGACTTCTTAGTATTCCAACTTAATATTTGTTTATTATCATGTTCTTGCAAAGGCGTATTACAATAAATCTGGTTTTTAAAGCGTCTTATTTCTGCCCCTTGCCACGCCACTAAAGGTTGCGCATCTTCTTGAGCTTGTAATACATCACTTATAATATGATTGAGTTTTTTTTCTGAAGGTACTTTGAAGCCTCGCTGAGTAATCCAATAGCGTAATAGCAACTTCCTTTTAGATATTGATAACCCTAACAAGCCATTGATTGATAAGGTTTCTTGTTTACTTTCGCATACGCCTTGCATAATTTCTTCGGCGAATTCATCCAGAAGTAGCTTTGTTTCTGACTGAATCGTTGCTGAGCGACTAATGGTTTTATCAATACCTTGCCAATGCTCTCTTAATTGAGGAAGAATTTGGTTACGCAAAAAATTACGCTCAAAACTATTATCGTTGTTACTAGGGTCTTCAATATACTTTAGTAAATTATCTTTAGCGTAAGCCTTTATTGATTGGTAGTTTTCCGACAATAAAGGACGAATATGCTGACACTTTTTACTCTCGGCAAAGCTAGTAACTGTAGGCATGGAAGCCAGACCTTGAACCCCTGCCCCTCTAAATAACTGCAGTAAAAAGGTTTCTGCTTGGTCGCGCTGGTGGTGGGCCGTTAATAAAACTTCATCCTGAGCTAAGGTTTCTTCTAAAGCTTGGTAACGACCTTGGCGTGCTACTGCTTCGAGACTTTCACCTGATTTTAATGTTAAGTTTAAATAAACAATTTCTAGTGGTATTTTCAATTTATCACAAATTATCTGGCAGTGTTCAGGCCAGCTATTCGCTTCTTCTTGTAGACCGTGATGTACATGTACGGCACGAACCGATATTTCAGTATCGATTTGCTTCATCCAATCAGACATGAGTTGTAATAAAACATGAGAATCCATGCCACCACTATAGGCAACAAGAAATCTTTTAGAACGATAATTAGATGTGTTATTAGAGGAAGTAAGGGAAAGGAGTCGTTGAGAAAAAGTGTGTAGAAAAGCTTGGCTATCCAAAGAATTATGATTCAATGATTTAGGAGTCAAACTTACCATAACCCATTAATCGTTGGTAACGCTTGTCAAGCAACTGATCCGTACTTAAAGCCCTTAAGTCACGCAAACTACTTTGTAAGCCTTCACGAATACTTACCGCAATTGCATCATAATCTCGGTGCGCGCCACCCAGTGGCTCAGGAATAATACGATCAACAAGTCCAAGCTTAATCAGCTTATCTGAGGTTATGCCTAAAGCATTCGCTGCCTCTTCTGCAGCACCTGCATCTTTCCATAAGATTGAAGCACAGCCTTCTGGTGAGATAACTGAATAGGTACTGTACTCTAACATCATAACTTGGTCTGCTACGGCAATAGCTAGTGCACCGCCAGATCCACCTTCACCAGTGATAGTGGCTACAATTGGGGTACGCAATTTTGCCATTTCAAACAAATTGCGCGCAATCGCCTCACTTTGACCACGCTCTTCTGCACCAATACCAGGGTATGCACCGGGCGTATCGACAAACGTTATAACCGGCAAATGAAACTTTTCAGCCATTTTCATTAAACGTAAAGCCTTACGGTATCCCTCTGGGCGAGGCATTCCAAAATTACGTTTAATATTCTCTTTGGTATCGCGCCCTTTTTGATGACCTATAATCATCACAGGGTTACCTTCAAAACGCGCTGTTCCACCTACAATGGCTTTATCATCGCCGTAAGCACGATCACCGTGCAGTGCTTGAAAGTCTGTAAACACGCGATCAATAATATCGAAAGTATAAGGGCGTTTAGGGTGACGCGCTAACTGGCCAATTTGCTTGGCTGTTAGCTTTGAAAATATGGACTTGGTCAAAGAATCAACCTTACCCTCTAACCGTTCAACTTCTTCACCTAGGTTAATATCGGAACTACTTACGTAACGTAACTCATCAATCTTAGCCTCTAATTCGGCTATAGGTTGTTCAAAATCAAGAAAGTCTGGATTCATAAGGCTTATTCTTCAGGTGGTAAGTTTATTTCTGTTCTTGTTCTGCTATTTCTTCGTGTACTTTTTTCATATCAATTTCTTTAACTTTGCCGATCACTTCTTCAAGCTGCTGAGCATTTAACATGCCAGGCTGAGAAAAAATAACAACCTGCTCTCTAAAGATCATCAGAGTTGGTATTGAACGAATCTGGAAGTGACCTCCTAGCTCTTGCTCCGCTTCGGTATCAATCTTCCCAAAAACAATATCTTCATACTTCTCTGACACCTCTTCATAAATGGGTGAAAAAGACTTACAGGGCCCACACCACTCGGCCCAAAAATCAACAATAACGATGTCATTTTTTTCAATCGTCTCTTCAAAGGTTTTTGCAGTTATATCGATAGTAGCCACAGAGAACTCCAGTAAATTAATTATGAGTGGGAATATACGGGCTAGATGGGTGAATATCAAGTAGTCAATACGGTGAGTAAGGAGACTATTGGGCGTCTTTTTGGTATTAATACAAACAATTTATTTTCTTTATAGTTATCTAGGAGTATACAAAAGGTATTTAGTTTGCGTTATTCTCTCTAATAAATAACATTGTAGGAGAGACTTAAATGCTAACTAAATACAGAAAACATGTAGAAGAGCGAGAGGTAGAAGGCATACTTCCTCAACCTTTGAGTGCAGATCAAACGGCTAACCTTGTCGAGCTTTTAAAGCAACCTCCCGCAGGTGAAGAAGATTTCATTCTTGATCTTTTAACAAACCGCATCCCCGCAGGTGTTGATGAAGCAGCTTACGTGAAAGCCAGTTTTTTAGCTGCTATCACAAAAGGTGAAGCCAGCTCTCCATTAATAGACAAACAAAAAGCGACTGAGTTACTCGGCACGATGCTTGGTGGTTATAATATTGAACCGTTAATTAATGCACTGGATGACGAAGAAATTGCCAGTACAGCTGTTAAAGCTCTGTCACACACTTTATTGATGTTTGATGCGTTTCACGATGTCAAAGAAAAAGCTGACGCGGGTAATGACTACGCCAAGCAAGTTGTCCAGTCTTGGGCAGATGCAGAGTGGTTTACCAGCAAATCAGAGCTAGCTGAAAAAATCACCGTTACTGTGTTTAAAGTACCGGGTGAAACCAATACGGATGATTTATCACCCGCACCCGATGCTTGGTCGCGCCCTGATATACCGCTACACGCTAATGCCCTATTAAAAATGCC
>JAZGFW010000272.1:0-2597 GCA_036479895.1 Cocleimonas sp.
AACTGAGTGAAGCGGATATTTTGCAAGACCGTAATCGAGAAACGGGAGGTGGCCGACTATCCGTGCTTGAAAAACAGCCTGATATTAACACTGTTTTTCTACAACTCTTAAAAGAGCATACGGCGGGAGACCCAATGGATGAGCAGGTTAAGTGGACAAACTTGAGTTGCTCAGAGATTGCTGATTTATTAGCAACAAAAGGCTTCAAGGTGAGTCGCAATATCATCAGGAAGTTGTTGAAAAAACATGGTTACGTCAAACGCAAAGCGTTAAAAAAAAGTCGACAGGCGCGCATATCAATCGCAATGCTCAATTTGAGCGTATTGCCCAATTAAAGGCGTCCTATCAAGAGCAAGGTCATCCTGTCATCAGCGTTGATACGAAGAAAAAACAGCTGATAGGCAACCTGTTTCGCGAAGGTAGGATCTATACCACTGAAACCGTTGAGGTTTTTGATCATGACTTTCCTTCGTTAGCCGAAGGCGTTGCCATTCCACATGCTCTCTATGACGTGACCCGCAATGAGGGCTATGTCAACATTGGGACAAGTCGTGACACCAGTGAGTTTGCGTGTGATTCCATTGAACACTGGTGGGAACATTATGGAAAAGTGTTTTATCCAGATGCCGATTCTATTTTAATGCTGATGGATGGTGGCGGTAGTAATTCATCCAGACATTACATTTTTAAGCAGGATTTGCAGGCATTAGTGGATAAGATTGGTATTGAAATACGCATTGCCCACTATCCTCCGCACACGTCGAAATGGAATCCGATTGAGCATCGATTGTTTCCACACATGACACGCTCGTTACAAGGAATGATTCTAACAACCCATGAGTTCGCTAAAGAATTAATCGAAAAAACAACGACAAAAATAGGTTTGAGAGTGTTTAGCACTATTTTTAACAGGATTTATCAAATAGGCAGAAAAGTGGCGAAAGGATTTAAAGAATCAATGCGAATTGTGTTTGATGACGAGCTAGCGCAATGGAATTATGTCGCTGTGCCACAATAGACAATAGGTGAACTGTTCAAGTTATTTCGTGCACGTTCCTAACTGTTATGTCCTGCCCATTTTCAATAAAATTTAAATAGAAGACAAACCACGGGTCAATGTATTGTTATCAACATAAGCGCAACGAAGACAACCTTTAGAATCAGGTATATCTAGTGTGGCGTGTCCACCAACACCATAACCTTCCAACCAAGTATTTATGACGGGAGTTTGTATCTCATTATTTATCAAATAATCATGAAAAATACGTTCATGAGTAGGTGATTCTATTGCAATAATAATTAAGTCAAAAGGACTCAATAGAGTTTTTTTCTTCAAATTTAGAAGCTTATCCGTGCCATACTCACTTTGAATCCAAGGGTATTTTGCTTTTAACTGAAAGCTTAAAGCCTGAGCCTTATTAAACCCTTGAAAGCCTGGCTCTAAAACATGGCGATACAAATTATCTAAAGAATAAAGGTCAGGATCATACATAGACAGACGACCAATACCTGTTGCACCCAATTTATAGGCTATTTCGCCACCGACAGACCCACATCCAATTAAAAGTATAGATTTTTTGGAGAGATCAATAGAAGCACCACTGCGTGGCATCATACGTTCTTTATTAAAAACTCTAACCCTCAAGGGAGTTATTTCCCATTTTTTAGTGTTATCCACTGATAAAGGTAATATTTTTTTCCTTTCATTTTTAGCTTAAAGTGTAAGCCAAACCAAGTTTTTCCTGATGGTGTATCTGCATTGAGTACAATAAAAAATTCCCTAGCTCGCCATTGAGAAATCTTTGTTGTAAGAATTTTCTCATCTGTTTTTGATAAATTATTTAGAGCATGTATATACCATTGTGGTAAATTTTTAATATCATTATGTGCTGGCTCAATTCTTGTTAAAGGAACAATCCATCCTTTTGTATTGCTGAGCACTCTCCTTTTATTTATTACTTTTTGTTTTATATAAGAATATTCCGCTAATTCTAGAATGCTTTCCCCAACCCCCATCCATTGTGAATCATAGCCATACGTTTTTTCTTTAACTGGAAAATAGATTTCTATTTTTTCTAGCTCTCCATGCTTAGAGGCACATATTAATTCTGGTTTGCTAAAATCACATAACTCTAACCAGTTAGAGTAAAACTCTCTTAGCAATTCGCTTTTATTCCATTCGGGGTCAGATAAGCCGTTTTCTAGTACTTTAATATGACGCTTGAGTGATTCCTCAATAGCGAGTTCAGGTAATTCAAAATTTATTGATACTGAATCAGTTTCGTGAACACAAATGGATGAAATGCTTTGTCTTGATAAAACATGAGCTATCTGGTGTGGAATTTCCTGTGTATTAAATGTGAAAGAAGGGAGGCTAGAAAATTCATCAACACAGGGGTGAATTAGCTCAATATCTAAGTTACAAATAGATAATTTAACCTTTAGAAAAGTTGATTGATCGACCTTTTCTAAGAGACTGTAAATTAAATTGTGTATCTGCCTATCATTACACCCATAATGGGAATATAAGGGTAGGCATGATGAACAAACAAGCACTAGAAGCCTTTGCACGCGAAGCAGCCAAAGGGATAAAAACA
>JAZGFW010000273.1:0-14867 GCA_036479895.1 Cocleimonas sp.
ACAATAAATTAGCGAGGCTGGGGAGCGAAGTCTAAAGGACTGCACGGAATCATTCAATTAAACTGTTAATTCTAGGTTAATAGTGATGTTTTATAATCGCCGTTTGCATCGAAGGCTCTTATCAAAAATCTTAAGTGTGTTTTGACTTAACATGAGATTAAAATAGAGCTTTGCACGAGTCAGGTGACGGGTAAAAAGGGATGAAACCCCACTGCTTTTCGTTGGAAAACTTGCTAATAACGCATTGTTAGCTTTATTTTCCACCTCAATCAGTGAGATGTCATCCGATTTTTCTTTCGCACTGACTCGTGTAAAGGCCTCATATAGTTTATATGCAAATTAAATTAAAGGTTGATTTTTTTATTTTTATCATAGCTTTACTTGCTCTAAGTGCTTGTCATTGCTACATTACAGGATTTATGGGTATTGTTTATAATGATAGAGCTTTTGGGCTTTGTTTCTGAATAAGTAATTGGTTTTAAAAACTATTAAAAATAAAGAAGCGATTCACTAACAACACCAAAATATTTCAAAAAGGGCTTTTGAAATCACAATAATTGGGTATTTTTTATGTTTAAAGCATTATTCGGCATGTTCTCTAATGATATTTCTATCGATTTAGGGACAGCCAATACACTCATCTATATGCGCGGAAAGGGCATTGTTCTTGATGAGCCTTCAGTCGTTGCTATTCGACAAGCAGAAGGGCGAGGTGGACCAAAAAAGATAGTAGCAATAGGTGTTGAAGCAAAGAAAATGCTGGGACGAACGCCTGAAAATATCACAGCTATTCGACCTATGAAAGACGGCGTGATTGCTGATTTCACTTATACCGAAGAAATGTTAAAGCATTTTATTTTAAAAGTAGCGTCTAAAAAGATATTTGGCCCACGTCCTCGTGTCGTTATTTGTGTGCCTTGTGGGGCGACTCAGGTAGAGCGTCGAGCCATTAAAGATTCTGCAATGGGAGCGGGCGCGCGCAAAGTTTACTTGGTCGAGGAGCCAATGGCTGCTGCAATCGGTGCGGGTATCCCGATTGATGAAGCTATTGGTTCTATGGTTTTAGATATAGGTGGTGGTACCTCAGAGGTGGCAATCATGTCATTGCGCGGTATTGTTTATTCGGCATCAGTACGTATTGGTGGTGATCGCCTTGATGACGCTATCATTAGCTATGTACGTCGTAATTACGGCATGCTGATTGGTGAAGCAACGGCAGAACACGTAAAATGTACAATTGGTTCGGCATACCCCGGTAAAGAATTATTAGAGCTAGAAGTTAAAGGACGCAACCTGTCAGAAGGTGTACCACGTAGCTTTACTTTGACCAGTAATGAAATTTTAGAAGCCTTACAAGAGCCTCTATTCGGTATTGTAAGTGCGGTTAAAACAGCATTAGAGCAAACGCCACCAGAACTCGGCGCCGATGTTGCTGACCGTGGGATCGTCTTAACAGGTGGTGGCGCATTATTACGTGACCTTGATCGTTTGCTGATGGAAGAAACGGGTATACCTGTCGTTGTGGCGGATGAGCCATTAACTTGCGTGGCTCGTGGTGGTGGGCGTATTCTTGAAATGCTTGATGACGATGGATTTGATTTCTGGGCTTCTGAATAATTTATCGACAAGAATAGATAGACAAGGAGTCTAATATCTATAATTTAGACAGAGATAATAGCAAGCAACAACAATACCTCATTAAGTTTACAATCTTGGCTTTGTTGTCTGGCTTGTTAATGGTATTAGATTACCGTAAAGCTCAGTTATTGCCTGTGAGAACTGCTTTGCAATTAGCTCTTTACCCGCTTCAAGAAGTTGTCGATGCACCCACTAGTATGTTTACGTTTACCCGTGAGTTTTTTACCGATCACCAAATGTTATCGAGCAAAAACCGTGAATTAAGCACATACATTAATATTTACGCCGCTAAAGATCAAAAGTATATTTCAATTCAACGTGAAAATGAACGACTTCGTGCGCAGTTAAATGCGACGACAGCGGTTAGTGAACGTTTCATGTTGGCAGAAATTCTGACGGTATCATCGAACCCCTTTAGTAAAAATGTCACCATTAATAAAGGCGCAAACTCAGGTATCTTTGTTGGTCAGGTAGCGTTAGTGGGAGAGAATATTTACGGACAAGTAAAAAGCGTGACACCAAGTTCTGCTGTAATTATTCAACTGACCGATATTAAACACGCCATTCCAGTGCGAAACGTGCGTACAGGCTTAAGTGCATTAGCCGCAGGTACAGGAAAAATGAATCAATTAGAACTAAAACACGTTGAAGCGAGTATAGATGTGCAAGTCGGTGATGTGTTTGTAAGTTCGGGGTTGGGTCAGCTTTTTCCGCCTGATTTTCCTGTCGCTAAAGTTAAAAAAGTGGGCTATAACCCCGGTGATTCTTTTATGAATGTCCGGGCAAGATCACTGGCTGACTTTAATAAAACACGTGAAATATTACTGATTTGGCGCGCAGACTATGCGCGTAATGCTCAGCCTAAAACTGAAGTGCAGAATAAAAATGCTAAGAGCAAACCATAAATGGGAAACATAACGCCAAGATTTACGGGTGCAGTATTGCTCTCAATTATAGTGGCAATCATGCTCACAATGCTTCCCTTAAACGAGCAATGGGCTTTATATCGCCCAGAATGGATAGCCCTAACGATTATTCATTGGAGTTTAGTCGCGCCTGATAGAATGAGTTATGTGGTTGCTTGGATAGCAGGTTTATTGTTAGATGCTTTGTATGGTTCAATTATTGGGCAACATGCATTAGGCTTTACCATTGTTATTTTTATGAGTATGAGAATGCGTACCCGCTTGGTCGTTGATAATATTTTTCAGCAATTTCTGATAATATTTTTGGTTTTAGGCACCTATATGTTAGTGAACCTATGGATTTTAGGCATTACAGGGAGTGCACCACAGGGATGGGATTATTGGCTGCCTGTTGTTGTTAGTATTTTAATTTGGCCTTTTTATCATTACTTTATGCAAATTTATCATTCTCGAAAAAAGTCTTCTCATTATTAATGATTTGAGATTCCATGTGTAATCGTGTAATCACATTACGTTTTTAGGAAAGACGTAATATCATCTGTTTCAATATAAGCAATATCCTCTCGTTTTAATAATGATTTCGCTTCCGTAATATCATTGATTACATAAATCACCCATTGCCAGTCTCCTTTCCATAGCGGCTCTTCGGTTATTAATTCATAGGAACAAATAAGAAAATCAGGCGTTAACTGCTGAGCAATTTTTCGAGTAGCTTTATTGTAATGATTTAAAACCATACCTGTTCTTATTTTACATTTCTCCTTGGCAAACTTTATGGCATCGTAACTAAAAGAAATTAAGATACTTTGAGCTTGGTGGTCAACTAATACAAGCGCTAGTGCTTTCATAACCTTATTTAAACCCCATTGTTTAATACTTTGTTCTTTTAGTTCAATAAAGGCTGTCGCTTTTGGGTAACGTTTAATCAGATTCATCACATCCGATAAAAAAGGGACAGGTGTAGGCATGTGTATTTCAGAAAAACGTTGAGGTTCATGTACGCTAATTTTTTTCAACTTGATATTTGTCGTTGCAAATACGGATGAATGATCGTTAGATGTTCGGCGAAAATCAGTGTCGTGAATAACAATCAACGAACCATCTAGATTCATTTGAATATCAAACTCAATATTTACAGAACCAGCCATTAACGCAGATTCAATGCCTGCTAATGAGTTTTCAGGATAATGTGTGTTGTCGCCTCGGTGCGCGACTAATCTATTTGTTCTCATAACGTTACTATAGGCAAGATTTCTTCTTTAATAATGAATTTTTGTAGCTTTATTCCCAAAGGTTTCAATAACAGGTTAAAATATATATATCTTGAGACCTTTACTCCCTGCAAAGTCTCATCTTTAGTGAACAGTTCTATGAAATTGAAACAGCCTTACAGAGAAATTCCCTACAATTACACTTCCTTTTCGGATAAAGAAATTATCCTGAGAGTTTTAGGTGCGCGTGCGTGGGAGATTTTAGAAGGTTTGCGTGATGAGCGTTCAACAGGGCTTTCAGCGCATATGTTGTTAGAAGTGCTGGGTGATATTTGGATTGTGATGCGCAACCCTTATATCCAAGATGATTTGTTAGAAAATGAAAAACGGCGCTATTCATTAATGCAAACCATGCGTGAACGATTAGAGCGCATTCGTGAACGTGCCGAGGGTAATGAACTTACTATTGAACTGGTTGATATTGCCTGTAAATCAGTGGATGAATTTGCCACATGGTTTGCTGATTATTTTGCGCTACGCAAACGCGCTAAACGAAAATTCAAAAGCATAACCCGTAAAGATAATATCCAGTTTGATGGTTTGGCGCGTGTCTCACATGTGACTGATGCTACTGACTGGCGTGTTGAATACCCGTTTGTGGTGCTCACCCCAGATACCGAAGAAGAGATAGCACTCTTGGTTCAAACTTGTATCAAGTTAGGTTTAACCGTAATCCCTCGAGGTGGCGGTACAGGTTATACAGGAGGTGCAATTCCCCTAGATGCAATGAGTGCGGTTATTAATACCGAAAAGCTAGAAACCCTAAGCGATATACATTGGGCTAAGTTGCCCGGTGTCGAAAGCGCCGTTGCTGTTATTCGTGCAGACGCAGGCGTAGTTACTCGTCGCGTATCCGATGCAGCAGATGCCGCTGGCTTAGTTTTTGCAGTTGACCCAACCTCGCAAGATGCTTCTACTATTGGTGGTAACGTCTCAATGAATGCAGGTGGTAAGAAAGCGGTGATGTGGGGAACAGCACTGGATAATCTAGTGTCATGGCGGATGGTAACGCCCGATGCCGAATGGATTGAAGTTAAGCGTCTTAATCATAATTTGGGGAAAATTCACGACCAAGAAGATGTGAGCTTTCGTGTTAAGCGTTTTGAGCAGGATGGAAAAACACAAAAAGGCGAAGAAGAAATACTCAACTTTAAGGGACAATTCTTTCGCAAGCACGGCTTAGGTAAAGACGTAACTAATAAGTTTTTGGGTGGTTTACCCGGTATTCAAAAAGAAGGCTGTGATGGTTTAATTACCTCGTCAGAATTTATATTGCACCGCATGCCCGATCATATACGTACCGTCTGTATGGAATTTTACGGTAGTGACTTACAAGAAGCGGTGCCTGCAATTGTTGAAGTTAAAGATTATCTCGATGCTAATCAAGCTGTGTTACTAGCAGGTTTAGAGCACCTCGATGAGCGCTATGTAAAAGCGGTAAAGTACACACCAAAATCAGCACGCCGTGCCTTTCCTAAAATGGTACTGATTGCCGATATTGTGGGTGACGATGACGTTAAGGTTGCCGAAGCCGCATCACATATTGTTAAGTTGGCGAATGCTCGAAACGGTGAAGGTTTTGTGGCTGTTAGCCCAGAGGCGCGCCGTCAGTTCTGGTTGGATCGTGCAAAAACGGCTGCAATTGCTGCGCATACAAATGCTTTTAAAATTAACGAAGATGTGGTTATTCCGCTTGATAAACTTGATGTGTACAGTGATGGCATTGAACGTATTAATATTCACCAATCGATTCAAAATAAACTGAATTTAATTGATGCGGCTTTAGATGTCTTTTGTAGCGATAACCCAGAGTTAGATCGGCAGTTACGTGATTTACCCAATTATGAAAAAAGCCCTGAAAATGATGCCATCTTACAAGCTAAAAAAGACCATGCTTCGGAGCACTTAAATACGATTAAAACGCGCTGGCAAGCTATTTTGGATTCTGCATTAGATGAGCAAAATACGCTTGCTACTACGCACGATGATCTGTTGGATGATGTGGCACGTGAAAACTTACGTGCAGACGATAAGTTGATTCACTTATTGCTGCGTCGTGATTTGCGTATCTCTTATAAAAATGAAATTAAAAAGCCTTTAGAAGATATTTTTGTGGGCGAAACTCTTAAGCCCTTGCGTGATGCACTTAAAGATATCCACGAAAAAGTCCGTTCGCAACGACTTTTTGTGGCATTACACATGCATGCAGGCGATGGTAATGTGCACACCAATATTCCTGTAAATTCCAATGATTATGAAATGATGCAAGAGGCAGAACGCATTGTGGATCAAGTTATGGCGTTAGCCATTTCTCTCGATGGTGTCATCTCAGGAGAGCACGGTATTGGCTTGACCAAAATGCATTATCTACAAGATAATGTGATTGAAGATTTTGCCCAATACAAAGCTGAAATTGACCCGAACGGACACTTTAATAAAGGCAAGTTAATGCCAGGTTCTGGTTTGCAAAATGCTTATACCCCTTCATTACGTTTGGTGGAGCGCGAAGCACTCTTATTAGAGCATAACGAGCTGGGCGCGCTTAATGATGATATTAAAGACTGTCTGCGTTGTGGTAAATGTAAACCTGTGTGTAATACCCATATTCCACGCGCTAATTTGCTGTACTCACCACGTAATAAAATTTTAGCAACAGGCCTAATGCTCGAAGCCTTTTTGTACGAAGAACAAACACGTCGTGGTATCTCACTGCGTCACTTTGAAGAAATGAATGATGTGGCAGATCATTGTACGGTTTGTCATAAATGCTTAAATCCATGCCCTGTGAATATCGACTTTGGTGACGTTACGGTACGCATGCGCAGTATTTTAAAAGCGCGTAAACAAAAAAAGTTTAATGCGGTAACGTGGGCTTCGATGTTGTTTTTGAACGTTAAAGATCCACTAACGATAAAGCTAATGCGTGCTGGTATGATTCAATTGGGCTTTAAGGGGCAGCGATTAGGTCACAAAATATTTAAACGCGTTGGTTTGTTAAAACCGAGTAAACGTCCAACAGGAACGACAGGCAAAGCTAAAATGACTGAACACGTCATTCAGTTTGTTAAAAAACCTTTACCCGCACATGTGCCGATGCAAACCACGCGAGCCGTTTTAGGCTTGGAAGATGAGAAAGTAATTCCCGTTTTGCGTAATGCGTCTTTAAAAGACACTGCACGTGGTGACTCCGTATTTTATTTTCCCGGTTGTGGCTCTGAGCGTTTGTTTTCTCAAATTGGTATGGCAACCATTGCTATGCTTTATAACACCGGAGCAACTACGGTTTTGCCCCCAAGTTACTTATGTTGTGGATATCCGCAAACATCAGGCGGTGATATCGCAAAAGGTACGCAGATTTCTACAGAGAATCGTGTGTTATTTCACCGCATTGCTCAAACACTTTCTTATCTTGAAATTAATACTGTCATTGTATCCTGCGGTACTTGTATGGATCAGCTCTTAAAATATGAGTTTGAAAAGATATTCCCGGGTTGTCGATTATTAGATATTCATGAATATTTAATAGAGCAGGGCGTAAAGTTAGAAGGCGACAGTGTTAAAAACGGCACAAAATACGTCTACCACGACCCTTGTCATACCCCTATTAAAAACTACGACCCAACGAAATTAACATCCGATTTAATGGGGCAAGCTGTTGTGTTAACTGACCGCTGTTGTGGTGAAGCAGGGACATGGGCAGTCAGTCGACCTGATATTTCAAGTCAGTTACGTTTCAAAAAACAAGAGAGCTTGGACGAATCCAAACAAATTCAGCTTGAAGTAGGCAAAGTAGAAAAGGTAAAAATTCTCACCAACTGTCCAGCTTGCCAACAGGGCTTATCTCGTTATGCCGATGATACAGGTATGGATACAGACTATATCGTGGTTGAAATGATGAAAGAACTGCATGGCGAAAAGTGGCAGGCAGACTTTGTAGAAAAGATTACTCATGGTGGAATCGAAAAGGTTCTGCTTTAAGATAAAAGAAGTCCACGAAAAACACCAAAGGCGTGAAATAAAACACCTAATAAACACTTCGTGGGTTAGTCAATCTTAAGCAGAGTTCACAGAGTTGTGCAGAGAAAGACTTAAAAAATTTTCGTGTTTTTTCATGCCTTTCGCGGACAAGTTTTTAATAGCTGACGATTTGTCAGCCTTTTTTTATCCGTGTAATATCATTGCAATGAATAAATTATAGGTATCGTCTATGTTACGTGATCACTACTCTCCATTTTATGGCTGGCTTCTAATCGTGGGTGTGATTATTTTTGGCGCTTATCTACTATGGGACTTTGGTTTATTTTTAAAGCTTTTAAAAGAAGATGTCACTTACCTCTCCTCTATTATTTTAGTCTTATTTGTTTTTATTACGCTTTATTTAGGCTCAAGTGCATGGCAATTATCAAGACAAACTTTTTATGCATCTCAAGTTCGAGAACATTCAACAGGTTGGGCACATGATCATTTGAATTTACTTGAATGGCAACGCCAGAACTCAGGTAATGATTCAGAATCACTGTTAGCAAGATTAGTTGAAAGAATCCACCGAGGGCATACATCAGGGTGGTTCTTTTCAGATATTCTAATGCGACTAGGGCTTATAGGAACGGTGATCGGCTTTGTTTTAATGTTAAGTACGGTCTATCAGCTAAAAGATAATGATGTACAGGCTTTGCAGCAATTATTGGGCACAATGGGTAGTGGTATGCAAGTGGCCCTTTATACCACGCTGTCAGGCTTAGGCACTGCTATGTTGGTAGGTTTGCAATGCCAATGGTTGGATCGCTGCGCGGATAATTTGGTTAGCCAAATCATTGAGCTTGGGATTAAAAACAATGCCTAGTTTGTTTAAACATAATCGAGCTACCCCTAAAGTAGACCCGTTTATTGATTTGCTTTTTAATACGTTAATGGGGTTTAGTTTTTTATTTTTAGTCGCTTTACTCTTTATTAATCCCAAAGCTGATAAGGCAAAAGTAGACAAACAAGCAGAGTATATTATCACTGCAACATGGCCACAAAATCTAGCGGATGATATAGATTTATGGATGCGTGGCCCAACCGGCAAGACAGTATCATATCTTGCTAAAGAAGCAGGCTGGTTAAACCTTGAGCGTGATGATCGTGGTGAACTAAACGACGTACTTATCATTGATGGCAAAAAAGAAATACACCCCATTAATCAAGAGATTATTACAATACGCAAACGTTTTGCGGGTGAATATATTATTAATTTATATTACTACACGGCTACATCTAAAAAACCTATTCCTGTTAACATTCGTATTGATCGCATAAACCCAAAATATGAAACAGTCTACAGAGAGACCATTAATCTTAAGGTACAAGACGAAGAAACAACTGCCGTACGTTTTACCATTAAAGAGGACGGTAGTGTGCATAAAATAAGTAAACTACCCGCTACATTAACCCCATATGCACTAGACCATATACCTGCATTGTTACCCGATGCAATGTGGGGGAAGCCTGCAAAATGAATAACTATTTATTATTGATTGCTCTAAGTTATATATTTCTAGTGGTATTTGTTGTCTGGGTTGGTTTTTATAAGGGCTTTGATGCGAAATCAAAAATTATTATTAGTTTATTATTACCTCTCGTCTATTACCTTCATTGGATGGGTTTGCAACAAAGCAAAGGTTGGCCGTCTGATCAAACATTACCAACACAATTTGAGCTTATTAGTGCGGATGTTGTTGAGCCAAATCAGGCAAAAGAAGTTAATGGTAATATCCATTTATGGATTCGTCCTACAGGAAATGGCTCGCCACGGGCTTATATTTTGCCCTATTCAAGAGCACTGCATGAAAGATTATTTGAAGCACAAAAACGTATTTCGCAAGGTAGAAGCCAAATAGGAGTACTTTTTGGGAGTGATTCTCGTGAACGTGGTACAAATATTGGCGGAGGCATGAAGTTAAGCTTTAGAAGCGCGCCTAGAAGACGCTTGCCTGCTAAAAAATAGCAGCTCACTAACTGCTACACTGCACTGGTTCAAAAGAAGATTTCCTATCCTTTCGTGTAACTTAGTGCCTTTCGTGGACAAGTCATTTTAAAGGTATATCAATCAGAAGCCCGAGAAGTAGTCGCCAAAATAGCCCCTGCACCAATAAATAACCCACCCGTAATACGGTTTACCATTTTTGCACGCCCGCTTTTCTGTAACCACGGCAAAGCTTTTGAAGCAGAGTAGGCGTAAATCATCAGCCAAGCCATTTCAAAAAAGATAAAGGTAGTACTAAGGATGAGGTATTGCTCCCATAACGATGCGCTAGGGTCAATAAACTGGGGAAACAACGCCGTAAAAAAGAGTATTGCTTTTGGGTTGCTTGCACCGACCATAAAGCCACTCCAATAGGTTGCGCCATAAGACTGTTGTGCTTCGTTATTATTATCGTTATCAGAGACTTGATAGTTTTCATCTTTAGATAAAATGGCAGAAATTCCCAAATAAATCAGGTACGCAACGCCCACCCATTTGATGATATTAAACATCACTTCTGATGCCATAATAATAACGCCCATGCCCGTGAAAGAGAGCGTCATAATGCCTGTGATGGCAGTTGTACCACCCAATGCTCCGAAGAATGATTTTTTAATACTACCGTTTAGGCTGTTACTGACACTAAATAATACACTCGGCCCCGGTGTTGAGGTGAGTAACAGCATGGTGAGGAGGTAGTAGCCCCATGTTTCTAAAGTCATGTTTGGTTCCTGTTTTAATATAGATCAAAATAAAAGAAAGACGTCCACGAAAAACACGTAAGGCGCGAAAGAAAACCAATAAACTTTTTCGTGTTTTTCGTGGACTAAGGTAATCTAATTGTGTTCTCTGTGTTAGAGGTACACTATGTTTTTAAAGTACAAAATATTGTTCTATAGTTGCTTTTCCATAAAGCGACCATCTGCGTATTTATGTAAAATACTGGCTATAAATGTTTGGTAGGGGATACCTTCACGTAAAGCAAGTTTTTGAATAGAAGAAAGATCTCGGCTGGTAAGACGAATATTGATTCTTTTATCTTTCTTAAAGGTATTAGAGGCATATCTTTTATGTTTTTCTATTTCTTCTTTTGCATTAGGAATAGCTTGCATCTCTCCTGAGTCAAATGCTTCTAAAATTTCTTGCTCTTCTTTGTCTAGTTTGTAATTAGGCATCATTATCTCCTATATATTTTTTAGTTGCTTTACGGCTAGGTATGATTGTTTTTAAAAAAATAGTATCTTTAGATTCTTCCACATAGGGTACCAAGTAAGCATAGTCATTAACGGCAACTACTGAAATCATTTGATTGGGGTATTTGACATGATTTGGATGTGGAAATATATCTAGTTCATCACCTTTTTCAATATGGTAAATGATTTCCTCAAAAGTGATATTTCTTTCTACTTTGAGAATTTCATTTTTTTTAACATTCCAATAAAAGCTTTTCATTTTTATATTATAGCACAATGTGTGCCTTTCGTATTAATCCGGCATATTATCAGAAAACTTGGGGCTAGCGGTAGCCAGTGGCTGAAAGAAGCCAACAAGCCTTTTCGTGTTTTTTCGTGCCTTTCGTGGACAAGTCTTTAAAGGAAAATATCAATCAAAAACTACAACGCTTTTCCATCAAATAAGCCCATATCTAATGCGCTGGTATCCAACCCATCAATACAAGCAAGATTGACGCGATAATGGTCGGGCATTCTAAAGGTTTGATGAAAAGGATAAATTCCGCAGTTTGTACAAAAATAATGGTGTGCTGATTTATCCCCAAACTCATATAAGCCCAAGCTATTGTCATCTTTGCTTGTGATTTTTAGTTCATCAGGTGGAATCACAAAGTTACCCATAATAGCGCCACGACGACTACAAATAGAGCAGTTACAGCGCAAGCCTTCGGTAATTTCTTCATGCTTGAATGAGAATTTCACATTGCCACAGTGGCATGAGCCTTGGTAGTTTTTCATTTTTATCCTTGTGTTTGTTACTTCCAGCGTTCTGCAAACATTTCACCCAATGCAGTTAGAGCATCCGCATCAGGTGCCGTCAGTATTGAGAAAAAAGTACTGCTTGATTTTGTGTATAACACCTGTGGCAAAGCAATATCAGCCTCAGCCTCAATATAATCAGCCAGCGCGCTGGTGAGAGTGACGGTTTTATCTAAGGTGTCAGCATGTACGCCATATTCGGTAATCCAGACTTTTTTGCTATTATCATCAATCTTTACCGACTCAAAAATATCTGTGCGTTCTTTTATGATTTCAGAAATATTTTCATCATTTAATTCAAGTGAGCTATTAGAGCGAACATAGATGTGGTAGATGTATGCGTCAAAGTTTTTTGCTTCTATCGTACTTACGATTAAATCATTCCATGTTTGTAAGCGAGTATTCTTATTGGTTCTAGCAAGCATACTGATGCCAATTTTTGCATCAGGAAATTCATCGCGAATAGCGGGTGACCAGTTGTTGACAAACTCGGCGTACTCTTTTCCCGTGGGGAAGGCATCTACATTATCTTGGTGATTTCCTGCATCATCGGCATTGTTCCCCTTACCTAAATAATGTTCGTTACCCATCTCAATGTACTCGATGGGAATTCCCATTGCTCGGGCGGTGCGAAGTAATTCAAGCTGATTCTCAAGTGTCTTGTTGATGGTGTTTAAAACAAAAGTTACTTTGGCATTGGTAGCTTCTTTTATAATCAGTAAGTCATCTAAAGTATGGGGTGGTCGGTTAATTGATTTGCTTGTTGTGCCATCTTCCCAATTCCATGTTTTTGAGACGGAACCTCCCGGGTAGCGAATCATTTTTGGGTTTAATGAAGCTGTTGCATCTACTATGTCTTGGGTTAGCGGAGGTAAGAAGCTCCAGTTGATATTCATACCGGTGAGTTTTTCATCTTGGGTATTATTTTTACTTTCTGTGCAGCCAAAAAGTGCTAGTAAGGTAATAAGAATGAAAAGCTGTTTATTTAAAAACATAATTGGAATGTCCTTTTATTGAGTTTCATCATCGAACTGTTTAATTAAAACCGAAGTATCTGCCCGCGCATAACCCCGATCCTGCAAAGCTTTATAGCTCGCATCAATCTGTTTTGCCAGCGGTAATTCTACACCAAGTTTTTCGGCTTCTTCAAAACAAATAGCTAAATCTTTGCGTACCCAATCTACGGCAAAGCCAAAATCAAACTCATTATTCATCATCGTTTCACTGCGATTAACCATTTGCCATGATCCTGCCGCGCCGTGCTGTAAGACATCCACCACGGTTTTGCCATCAATACCTTCGGCTTTGGCGAGGGTGAGTGCCTCTGATAAACCTTGTAGTGCACCGATAAAACAAATCTGGTTAATCATTTTTAGGACTTGTCCTTGTCCTGCTTCGCCAATGAGGGTGCAAGCTTTGGCGTAGGTACTTAGTACCTCAAAGGCTTTATCAAAAGTATCAGTATCGCCACCGACCATAATGGTCAAAACACCGTTCTCAGCACCTGCTTGACCGCCCGATACTGGTGCATCCATAAATTGCATATTCTTATCTTTGGCTTGTTGATACAGCTCGCGCGCGACAATCGCAGAGGTGGTGGTGTGGTCAACTAAAATTGTGCCTGTTTTAGCGGTAGCTAAAATTTTGCAATAAATTTCTCTCACGTCATTATCATTTCCCAAACAGGTAACAATAATATCCGCATTTTTTACGGCATCTTCTGGAGTCTTAGCAGCCTTGCCTTGGAAATCCTTTATCCATTGTTCTGCTTTGGATGCGGTACGGTTGTAAACAGTAACATCGTAGCCTTTATTGGCAAGATGTCCTGCCATTGGGTAGCCCATCGCACCTAGGCCGAGGAAAGTTATTTTTTGTGACATATATGTGTTCCTGTTTGTTGCTCCCTCTCTCTAGCAGGGAGAGGGCTGGGGAGAGGGTAGAAAGTTGAGCTTAATGTTTGACTATCTGCACTTTTTTTAGACTTCTATCCCCTCCCTAACCCTCCCCCTGCTAGGTGGAGGGGACTGATTTAGCCTTATATCTAAATTTTAGTCTAAAAAATACTATGACAACAGACACAGATTTACGCCATATTTTTCAGTACAAAGCATATAACTTCAAAAAATACGCTAAGGGTGGCTTTTATTCAATCGGCATCGGTCACTAAACTTTTCGACAATCACCTTTAATAAGGCTTTAACTACAGGATCTTCTTTTCGTGATTTTAAATAGCCAATGCGTAGAGGTAGGGTGAAAGCTTCACCCGGCCATACAATGATTTCCCCTTTTTTTAATAAGGTATCTGCTTCATCATCCCGAATAAAAGCCAAGCCCACACCTGAGCGTAATAAAGCAATGGTTGAGTCTTCTGTCGCACTAGATGTTATCCAAGTAGGCTGATTTTTTGTTTCGGCAAAAACATGCCGAATGAATTTATGGTAAATACACAAAGGTTCAGGGTAAATCCATGGTAGTTGTGCCAGCTCCTCTCGTCCTGCATCGCTTAACTGCTCTTTCCATTTTGGTGCAGCAGCGATGACGGCATGTGTTGTACAAAGTTCTATATGTTCAATTTCATCGTAGTTGTAATCACCTGAGAAGAAGCAAATATCAATTATGCCTGAACTTACTTTTTTTATAAGCTCGACTGAAGTGCCTTGAGTGAGCTGGATCTTTAAGCTGGGGTATTGCGACATCAACGCCAAATGCCATTTAGCCAGTAATAAATATTCTGCATCAGTGTTTAAGCCAATTCTAGCTTGCCCCGTTAATATTCCTTGTAATGTTTTGGCTTTTAGCTTTAAGTCATTACCTGCATTTAAAACCAGTTGTGCCTTTTCACGCAGGGTAATTCCATTATCAGTTAAGCGCATACCTTTTGGGGTACGGTCAAACAGCTTTATTTCAAGTTCCTCCTCTAAGGCTTTAATGTGCGCACTAACAGCGGGCTGGCTGGTGAATAAGCGTTCAGAGGCTTGGGTTAAGTTGCCTGTGTCGGCAACCGTTACAAATGTTCTTAATTGATAGAGTTCCATAA
>JAZGFW010000274.1:0-4066 GCA_036479895.1 Cocleimonas sp.
CCTTGAGAAAAGCTGGCAACTTCCATAAAACGATTGAAAGCACCTATGTTACGAGTGAGTCCTTCTTGTTGTACTTCTTGCTCTAAGTAGGTTTGAATATAGGCTTGTAAATATTTTTTTGGGTTATCTTCGCTGAATACTGAGGGTAGCATTCCGTACTTTAGTGCGTGCAATAAGTTAAAATCGTTACCCGCTTCAGCGCATGTTAAAGGAAAAAAATGATATTGTAAGGCGCGTCCAGCTAGTAGATTTACTTGATTGTGTCTAAGTTTTCGAGCGCTGGAACCTGTTAGTACAAAATAGAGGTCTTTTCTTTCTTCTATAAGGCGATGTACTTCATCTAAAAGGTTAGGGGCTTTTTGGACTTCGTCCATAACTACCCAGCCTGTATAGTCGGATGGGATATATTCTTCTAAACGATGCTCTGATCCTAATAAATTTCGCAGTAATTCTGGTCGAAGAAAATCTAGATAAATGGCGTCTTTAAAGTGCGTTTTAAGCCAGGTAGTTTTACCTGTGCCACGGGAGCCAAATAAGAAAAAACTTTTATTAGTAGGAGGCTTAAATAGTCTTTGATACACAGTGGGAGACCTAAATGGATTCGTTAACTCCATTTTACACTGTTTTTAGGCGTTTGCAATCTCGTTTATACTGGTTTATTTTGATTGTTAGGTGTTTTAGTCTAGTTTACTTTCTAAACTCCTTAAGGAAAGTCTGATTAAGTCGATTAGAATTTAGCGCAGAAAAAGTATACGACAACATCTTGTGCATCCTGATCTTTTAAGAAAAGTGCTTTTTTTGTGGTGTGCGAGTTTCGATGCGTTGTAAGCACTTTATGAGTGATTCAACTTTTTTTTCAAGCACTAGTTTATTCATTTTGTAGCCAGCGTTCTCTTTTTTGTTTGAGGGTTCTTTCGATATAGGGCGTGAAGTCCTGCATCATGTTGACGTTTTTTATACTTAAATCGATCTGGTTTTGTTTGCTGCCTTTCAGTTGTTTTCCGTGCTGAATGATTTGATTAAGTAGTGGTTCTCCTACTGTTTTTAAATCAATGAGGTCGATGTATTTATCTGTTAGTTCAGCAAGTGATTGAAGCAGGTCAATTTTTATTTCTTTTGTTAGGGGGGTGATCAAGTTCTATTGCGAGGTCTATATCGCTGTTAGGGTTGCTTGTTCCTTTGGCAAATGAGCCAAAGAGTATAGCGAAATGGATGTTGCTTTGTTCTGACACCCATTTTTGTATTATTTTCTCTGTATTTTCCAGCTTTGTCATATTCGTATTCTAGCATATCTAAAGCTGATTCTAGACAGCTAGTAAAGCAGGCAGTTATTTATATGGTGGTTTATATGAGCGTGTATTGTCTGATGACGGATGAGCCAATTAAGCCTGCGCCACTTGTGATTATGATTGTTTGCCCTCACTGATTATTAGCTCTCAGTAGGCTGTGTGTAATGTTAGTGAGAATGATGCCTATATTATTTTTTATGGAGTTTATTTGTGTCAGGTTATTGTTAAGGTTTTACTTTTTTAGTTCAAATAAAACAAACAATGTCTCTTGAAGCGGGCTCTTATTATCATCAGAAACTACTAAATACTGATTGTCTTTAATATGGGCGAGTCCTTCAAAGTTATCTAGTCTCCAGCCATCGGCACTGCTAAACCGACCGATATTTTCAATTTTACAGTTGCGTTTTTTATCGCACTGTTCAATTTTTAATTGACGCAAGTTCATTACAATGGGAGTAAAGGGATTGCTAAAGGCTCGCTCTAAGATAAGTAAGTCGCCATTGGGTAGGAGTTCCATGTCTGTTATTGCACTGTTGTTTGCTTTGGAAGCGGGAAAGTGCCAGACTTTTTTTGTCGAAAATTTTGATACGGAGTAAACACTTTGGGCTTTCATATTATCTTTTTTCAATGGGAACTCTGAGGCGGTTAAGACTCCATATTTGGGGTGGTTAACGACGCTTTCTAAAGATTTGTTTTTGCTACGATAGCTTTTTTGTTTACTGAGTATTTTAGGTATGGGGATATTGGCGAGCAAGAAACCTTTTGGGGTGAATCTTGCTATGCGGGGATTGCCTTCAAAAGAAATAATTAACTTGGTGTCGCCGCGTACGCCATTGTTTGCATTAACTAGGCTTAGTCCTTCAGAATCTTTGTTGTTGCCGCGTAGTTTGATACCATTTTTGCTTTTTAGGCGGGTGGCATAGGTGACTTTTAGTTTATCTATTTTGTTATTTTTGAAGCTAATTTTTATGTGGTATAAAATCCCTTCATCTGAGATGGCATAAAGGATGTTCTCATCTTTATCAAGTGCGATTCCTGATAGTTCAACAACTTTTAGCGAGTTTACTTTAATAGATTTTAAGGCAAGGCTATTTAGGAGCTTGATCTTAATATTTTTTTTATCGAAATTTTTTGGTGCGATGGAATAGGGAACTGTATCGTTGTCGGGACTTGCTTGGCTGGAGCTACAGGCAATAAGTGAGAGTGTAATGAATAAAAACGATAGTCTTTGGGAGAGTCGTTTTATTGCAATGTGTTTTTTTTGCATATGATAAAAGTGTCTTTAAAATAAAAGAAGCCGCTAAACTTGGCGGCTTCTAGTGTGACACTATACATTAGCAATAGTTTAGTTCATATCAGCAATATTGAGTTGGCCTGTTAGTATTATTTTCCCGCTAGGTTTTTTCAAAAGGTTTTCTCCTTTATGTTCAACACTGACTGCGAGCATTCCTACATCTTTCATGTTTTGCCATTCTTTTTTACTGATTTTTATATCAGTCTTTCCTGTTTTAGAGATCGTGCCCATCTTCATAGGCATTCCACCGCCTTTCGGGTGACACCACAGGGTTAGCTCCATGCTATCGTCTATCTTCATAGGCTTCATAATGTCGATGGAAAGTTTCATCTCTGCTTGGTTGATTTTTGTGACAGCCATTGCCTCATTGGCTCCTGATTCAAGTACGGCGCTATACGCTGTTGCTACAGGGGTTCCTGTCATAGGGTTTAAAAATAATGCACCTGCTATTACTAGCGCCATAAATGCCATGCCGAAACCTTGTTTAAAAAAGCTTGTTTGCCACCACTGTGATTTTTCTGGCTGTGACGATAGTTGTGATGTAGCTGCTTGCTTGGTTTCTTTTTTGCTTTCTTTAATGTGTGCTTCGATGTTATTCCAAACTTTATCAGAAGGCTTCTCATCGGGCAGTAATTCTACCAAGTTAGCAAACTTATTTTCATAGGCATCGACTACGGCTTGTAGATAAAAATGGGTATCCATTAATACTTCAAAGCGTTTTCTGGCGCGCCCGTGTAAAGAGCCAACTGCGTATTCAATCGCGAGTTGTTCGAATAACTCGGGGTTCTGATAGCGTTTTATGGCTTTATTTTCTATGTTAGACATGGTCGTAAGTCCTCCAATCCTCTTCTAATCCAAGCTTTTATCGTACCTAGTGGCTTACCTAGTTTGTCAGAAAGCTCTTGATGCGTGTGTCCATAGTAATAGGACAGTAAAATACATTCTCGTTGTGCCGGTTTTAATTTATCTAAACAGGCCATTAACCCTTTCACATCCTGACTTAGGTCTTCCAGTCTATCCGGTTCTAAGTTAGGTGATGCAAATTCCAGACCTTCGTACTCAATTTCAGTCTCAGGGGCTTTTGTTTTTAAGCTTCTTAGCTTATCCAGAGCTTTATTGCGTACTACGGTTGACATCCACGTCATAGCTCGTCCTTTTCCGGGGGTAAAGGTTTCTGCTTTGTCCCAGATTTTTATAAAGCCCTCTTGTAGTACATCTTCAGCCAGTGCTTCGGTTCGCATTAAACGCAAACACAGGCTCATTAATTTCGGGGAGCATTCTTCATACAGCTGCTTAAAGGCTAGCTGGTCTCCCTGTGCAGTTTTCTGCAGTAATTCGGCGTAAATATCTTCCATTAGTTTCTTCTTTTAGTGTTGTACTATCTAGCGGTTAGTTAATTTTTGTGTTCTTGAATTTATATACGGTACTTATTTTATTTAGATGCAAAAAAGGCTTCCGAATGGGAAGCCTTTTGATAAGCGGT
>JAZGFW010000275.1:0-2156 GCA_036479895.1 Cocleimonas sp.
GGTTAAGAAACAAAGCGAGAAAAACACACCTGCCAAAAAAGAGTCAAAGGCAAAGCCTAGAAAGAAACCAACAAGCAAAAAAAGTGCAAGTAAGAAAGTAGTGGCTAATAAAGCAACAGTTAAGAAAGCAATAGATAAGAAAAAAGTAACGAAGAAAAAGCCCACTAAAAAGACCTGAAATTATTTAGAAACCTTTGCAGGAATCAGTTGCGAAAGAAAATTAGTCATTTTCACTCGTCACCTGATTCGTGCAAAGGTCGTAGTATTACGAAAGCTTCACCGCGCAATATTTACTTCAGCAAACTTCGCTTGTGGGTCTAGCACCGCATTGGTCAGCACATTAGCGGCCACCTCATAGTAACAAAACGGCGTACCTAACAGATTCAGGTAAGGAACATACCTAAGCCTTTAAAGCCTTGGAATGATAAGCAATATGATCACCAATAAAGGTCGAGATAAAGTGATAGCTGTGGTCATAACCTTCTTGCATTCGAATGGTTACTGACTGACCCGCTTTATCACAAGCAGCTTGGAAGTTTTCTGGCAAGAGTTGCTTCTCATCATAAAACTCATCACCCAAACCTTGGTCGATTAAAATATCAGTAACCTTTGAGCCTGATTCTACAAGCATAGTCGCATCATATGCTTCCCATATTTTCTCATCAGAACCCAGATAAGCGTCAAAACAGCCTTTTCCCCAACCACAATTAATGGGATTACAAATGGGTGAAAATGCAGAAACTGATTTATAACTATCAGGATTCTTAAGTGCACAAATTAAAGCACCATGACCACCCATTGAGTGACCAGAGACTGACTTAACACCCGGGATCAATGGCAAGTTTGCTTCTAATAACGGGGGCAATTCTTTTGTCACATAATCATACATTTGGTAATGCTTTGCCCACGGCGATTGTACTGAGTTAACATAAAATCCTGCTCCTTTGCCTAAGTCATAACGATCTGCCTCATCGGCAACATCATCACCACGTGGGCTGGTATCAGGAAATATTAACGCAATACCATGTTCAGCGGCATAGCGCTGTGCGCCTGCTTTTGTTCTTACATTGTCATCGGTACAAGTTAGGCCTGATAGCCAATATAAAGCTGGGACATTAGCTTTTGTAGCTTGTGGTGGAAGGTAGACTGAAAAGGTCATTTCACAATCTAATACATCAGATTCGTGTGTGTAACGGTTAAGTAAACCGCCAAATTCTTTAACACTTTCTGTTCGTTGAATAGTCATTTCTTTATTCCTAAGAGTTATTGAAAACTATACGTTAATATTAAACAATAGCTTCAAAGCATGTTTGATTTTGCCTTAGATCGAGGCTTCTTCGTACGGAGAATGTGAGCATATAATAATATGTGACCATTCGAGTACGAAGCTTAACGACGAGCTAAGGCAAAAAGATGAATATGCTATTTTAGAACGATGTTATTACTGAACGTATACTTTCGCCGCTATGCATCAAATCAAACGCCTTATTAATATCTTCTAAAGGCATGGTATGCGTCACTAATGAATCAAGTTCAATTTCGCCAGCCATATAACGATCAACATAACCTGGTAGCTCGGTACGACCTTTAACACCACCAAATGCTGTTCCCATCCAAGTACGACCCACTACAAGGTTAAACGGCCTTGTTGAAATCTCCTGACCTGCACCAGCAACACCAATAACAACTGACTTACCCCAACCCATGTGCGTACATTCCAACGCATCACGCATCACATGAATATTGCCGATACATTCGAATGAGTAATCTGGGCCGCCGTTGAAGTTGTCTTGCATGTACTCTACAAAAGAACCATCAATGTCTTTAGGGTTAACAAAATCTGTACAACCAAGTTGCTTAGCAAATTCAAACTTATCAGGATTAATATCAATACCGATAATGCGCTCAGCGCCTGCCATAACCGCACCTTGAATACACGATAAACCAATACCACCCAAGCCAAATACTGCAACAGTAGAGCCTGCTTCAACTTTTGCTGTATTTAACACCGCGCCAATGCCCGTAGTTACGCCACATCCAAGTAAGCATGCTTTTTCAAGGTCTGCTTCTTTGTTAATTTTTGCCAATGCAATTTCTGGTACAACGGTGTATTCAGAAAATGTTGAACAGCCCATGTAATGGAAAATATCTTTGCC
>JAZGFW010000276.1:0-8600 GCA_036479895.1 Cocleimonas sp.
TGATTGTTAAGGAAAACAATGAAACTACCGAAAAATATTAAAAACCAAGTTAAATCGGCACTAGAAGAAGACATCGCCACAGGTGATGTAACTGCCGACTTAATCCCAAAAGAAAATCAATCAAACGCAACGGTAATCTGCCGTGATAATGCAATTTTGTCGGGTGTGGCTTGGTTTAATGAAGTGTTTCAACAGATAGACAGTGGTGTAATGGTTGAGTGGAATTTCAAAGATGGCGATACTATAAAAGCCAATAGCATACTTTGCACCTTGTCAGGCAATGCTCGCGCCATATTAAGTGGTGAGCGTGCCGCTTTAAATTTTGTACAAACACTCTCAGCAACAGCAACCCTAACCAATCAATTTGTGACAAAAATTTCTGGCACAAAAACTAAGATATTAGATACCCGAAAAACATTGCCAAATCTTCGTGATGCACAAAAGTACGCTGTACTTTGTGGCGGTGGAAAAAATCATCGCATTGGTCTGTACGATATGATTCTTATAAAAGAAAATCACATTATGGCGGCAGGTTCAATCAGTGAAGCAATTAACCAAGCCAAAAAGTTACACCCCAGCATAAAAGTTGAAGTGGAAACCGAAAACCTAAAAGAATTCAGAGAAGCCAGCAACGCAGGCGCCGATATAATTATGTTGGATAACTTTGAGCTTGATACCTTACATGAAGCCGTTCTAGAAAATGCAGGTAAAGTCACTCTTGAAGCATCAGGCGGGGTAAATATTAATACCGTAAAAGCCATAGCAGAAACTGGGGTTGATTATATTTCTGTCGGTGAAATCACCAAAGATATAAAAGCAGTTGATTTGTCTATGCGCTTTGAGTTGCAATAATAAATTGCACCCATAGTATTTGTACCAATAATAGCGACTTTATAATTATCTGCTAATATAGCTACACTTTTAAATAATCCAGTGAAAAATATGAATGATGAGATAAACAAAGAAGATCAAGCAACGGCCATTGCGTTTACAGAAGGCACTGAATCGAGAGATTTTTTAAAAGATGAACTTGTCAAAAAACAGGCTGAACTCGCTCAACTTACAATAGATGTTGACCCAATAGTGCGTGCTAATTTACAACATGATATTGCACAAATAATGATAGATGCAGGACAACCTGGCATGCCAGAAGCCGCTTGGGGCTTGGCAAAAGAATCACTAATGATATATTTAGAACATGAAAAATTTGAAGAGGCGGTACAAACCTGTGACACGCTTTATCAAACCGAATTACCTGCTGCCGTTGTCGCGTTAGGGCATGGCATGTGGCTATCAGTCACCTACCCTATTGATCCTGAATTTAGTATTTTAATGATGAAAAATCTAATTGACGACACGCCCGCTAAATCAGATGGTGCGGCCGTTGCGGCGGTCACAGCTCACTATATTGCGGATTTACGTCTCGAAGGCGAGAAACGTGAAAGTATTATGTTTTTAACTAAAAATCTCATTACTACGGTTGCCGAACGTCATAGTAATATAACCGATCAAGGGCAGTTAAACTTCTGGATGGATAAGTTAGAGTTAAACGACCCAGCCCAGTTTTTACCAAAAATGTCCCAAGTAATTGATGCAATAGTTGCAGGTGATTGGTGGTTTGACCGAGATGAATTACGTGCCAAGCTCCCTGTAAACTAAAAACCGCAAACAAACACTTAGGATTCTTTAAACAGCATGGCTAATTTCAATACACATTTTGGTGTTGCTGCGATTAGCTCAGGCATGTTGGCAACGCTTTGCTTACAAGTTGGGTTTGTCGATGCACCAGATGCATTACTGCTTGCCTCTGCAGGGGTTATTGGCGGAATCCTACCTGATATTGACCTGCATTATTCTTACCCCAGCCGAATACTCTTTTCATTACTGGGTATTATTTTATCCTTTTTATGGGTATTTTCTGCCAAGAATCAGCTTGGTATTATTCAATTATGGGGAGCAGGATTAGGGCTTTATTTATTTGTGCGCTTTCCTTTATGGGCTTTATTTCAAAAATTTAGCGTACACCGTGGGGCAATCCATTCGATTAATGCTGCTCTCTTATTCTCATTGGCTAGCGCCTCATTAAGTAGTCATCTATTTGCTAGAGTTGACTTTACCGCTTGGTTAATCGCTTTCTTTATTTTCTCAGGATTTATCCTGCATTTAGTATTAGATGAAATTTATAGTGTTGATTTTATGGGGCACCGTCTTAAACGTTCATTTGGCACAGCACTTAAAATCATTGATTTAAAAGAACCTATTGCCAGCGCCAGCATTGCTGTTGGTACTATTATTGCTTGGTATTTTGCACCCGATGCAAGCCAATTTATTGATACATTGACTAGCAAGGAAACGTATCAGCTCATCTTGGAAAGGATGTTTTAATCACTCAATCATTACTTTGACCACTATAAGTTTGTTCTTTTTCAGGAATTTCTAACTAAGAAGTTCATAGTCATGTGTAACTTCGGCCGTTTTTCCTAACATAATAGAAGCAGAGCAGTACTTTTCTGCCGATAGCTCAATGGCGCGTTTGACTCTTTTTTCTGATAAGTCATTTCCATTGATAATAAAATGCAGATGAATTTTAGTGAATACTTTGGGCTCTTCACTCGCGCGTTCTGCTTCGATTTCAACTTCACAATCAACTATGTCTTGCTTGCTTTTTTTAAGCATCGACACCACATCGAATGAAGCGCAACCGCCTAAGCCTAGGAGTAACATTTCCATAGGGCGCACACCTAAGTTTCTTCCTCCAAATTCAGGGGGACCATCCATAACAATAGAGTGACCACTGCCAGATTCGCCCACGAAACTCATATTGTCCAACCATTTGACGCGTGTTTTCATGCCGTAGCTCCTGCTCTACCATTCTCTGATAAAGTTTTTTCAATTTCATCCATAAGCAACCCCGAAATATTGGCCGAATAAAGTGTATCCAGCTCACGAATACAGGTTGGACTAGTAACATTTATTTCGGTTAAATAATCACCAATGACATCCAAGCCAACAAACATCAACCCCATTTCCTTTAGAACAGGGCCAACAATTTTACAAATTTCCCATTCGCGTTCAGTTAGATCTCTACCTTCTGAAGTGGCTCCAGCAGCTAGGTTGCCTCTACCCTCACCTTCAGCGGGGATGCGGGATAATCCATGTGGAAATGGCTTGCCGTTAATCAGCAGAATACGTTTATCACCCTTTTTGAAGTCGGGTAAAAACTCCTGTGCCATAATGGTTTGCGTACCGTTTTGAGTGATTGCTTCTAAAATCACATTGCGGTTGGTATCACCCTCGCGCACCTGAAATATCATTGATCCGCCCATGCCATCAAGTGGTTTTACAACGATATGTTTAAGCTCTTCTTGAAAGGCTTTGATTCGTTCCATATCGCTGGTTACCAGTGTCTTGGGCGAGCAATCAGGGAACATGGCAGTAAATAATTTTTCATTGGCTGAGCGAATACTGGCGGGACGATTTACTACTAAACAACCCTGCTTTTCTGCCAACTCTAACAAATAGGTGGTGTAGATGTATTCCATATCAAAGGGTGGATCTTTACGCATTAAAACAGTGGATAGCTCATACAGAGGTCGCTCTTCTGCTTCACCGAGTTCATACCACCCGTTGGGATCATCTTTCACGGTTACAGGAAACATCTTTGCAAAAACAGTACCATCTTTTAAAAATAAATCTGATTGAAGCATGTAAAAAAGTTCATACTCACGGCGTTGTGCTTCTAACATCATCGCGAAAGAGCTATCTTTTTTAATAGTAATCGACTCAATTGGGTCCATTACAACCCCAAGGCTTATTTTATTCGTCATGTTTTATCCTAAGTAGCGGCGCTCTATTATGCTTTACGTGTATATGGGTCTAAAATTACAATCTCATCATTACTTAATCGTTGCATTAAATTATCGCCGTGTAAATCCCATGCAAGCACGCCTTCATGTTTTTTATAAAAGTGATACAGCTGTAAAATATCTTCTGCTAAACCTACATTATATCGCTTTGTAACACCTTCAATTATTTTTACTCTATCTTCTTCAGACTTCCAGTCAAGACTATGGATGCACTCGTCAAAATAGGCACTATCGTCTACATCCAGATGTATAAGCTTTTCCATTACATAAATGAAGCGTAGATCGGTTTCATCACCCGAATAAATCTCTGCTTGGCTAGGGCTTTCAACAATATTGTCGTCTTCGTCTAAAATGCCAATTCGTTGAATATCAGGTACTTTTCTAATCCCTTGTTTATGAATAGCACCACAGTAGTACTCTAAACCTAAGGAACGTTTTTCTAGCAAGACGTGGTTGTCATCAAACATATACACATTAGTAAGAAAGGTCATCTCACACTTCTCACAATGTATTTGTTCGTAATCGCCCGCTATAAGCTTAAGGATTACATCGTTATTTGTATTCATTCGATATTATTCCTGACTAACATTTTACAGGCATCACCACATATCCCTGGATAGAAATCATCCATCCAAAGGTGTACTTTAATGCCTAATTTTTTCATGAACTTTCGTTTAGGTTTGCCGTCAGTTAAATAAATTGCAATTTTTGTTTCTTCTAGCACATCTTTGATTTCTTTAATATTTTCATTATCTGGCGCGCGTAATGTGCAAACGAAAGGGGTAAAACCTGCTTGTTGAAGTTTTTTAATCAGAGATAGGAAAAAATCTTTATCAGCGCTAATTGTATTATCCCAATCTATTGCTACATATTTTGATTTGGGTCTATCCAATAACATATAAATATCGATAACAAATTCATTATAAAATTCGACGAGAAAGTGATCTTCCTCATCCAATATTTTTTTAATTAGTTTAAATACTTTTTGTTGCGGATCACCACCAAAAAAGAACGTTAATTGGTCATCTGCATCTCTCATAGCTCTTGATCTTATTTGGTCGCTAAGTGGATTGTGTAGGCTTTACCTTGCTTAAGTTTTTTATAATTTCCAAAGATCTCTTTTAAATTACGCTTCATATATTGACGTAAACCATTCACCGTCACTAAGTATAAACGACCATCCTCCTTTAGAGCATGATGTGCATCATGGAGCATTAAAGACATCATTTCTTTACCGACCTTAGCAGGTACGTTTGAAGCAATAACATTAAACTTTATTGATTTATCGATATGTTGAAAACCATTACTTAGCTGAGCTTGTGCATTATTTATATTATTTAGCGCCGCATTTTTATTACTATATTCAACCGCCATGAAATCTTTATCGACCAAAAGTGTTTTACCCTTGGGTGCAAGCTTTGCCATGGTCAGCCCTACAGGACCATAGCCGCAACCTAGATCAAAACAGTCATCGTCTGCATCAATTTTGATGTATTGCATTAATAGTTTGGTGCCTGAATCAATTTCACGCGGTGAGAATATTCCCCACGTGCTACGAAATTTTAGCGTTTGATTACAAAGCGATTCTGAAAATGCGATGTCTTTTCTATAGTCAGCCAGTTGCTGTGCGTCTAGCATTATCTATTACCAAATGAGACTAAAAGAGAGGCAGTAACTTATGCGTAGCAATTAAGTAAGTGTAAACAAATGCGGCCAGACCTAAAAGCCATAAAACGCTAGCCACAGGTTTTGATAAACCTTGTTTCAATGCAATCACTCCAAAGGCAACAAATAATAATAAACCGATAATTTTAGTGAGTACAAAGCCATCAGCAAAATTTAATTGCTTTTCAAACGCAACAAATATACCTAAGCCAAATAATGCTAGGGTTATGATTGATGAAAAGCCCAACATGCCGCGTGAGTTTGTCATTGTTGAACCAGCTAACATCATAATGCCTCTTACTACATAAATAAGTAACGCAAGATAGGCTATTCCTGAGTGCGCTTTTATTAATACATTAATATCCATTTTTACTTCTCCTTAAAAATTTAATCAATCAGCAGTGGTTAATTCTAGTTTGATAAAACTGAGAATATTCTATCTGCTTCTAGTTTTGCATCTTCTATATTTTCAGCAAGCGTGCAATAGTGCCCCATCTTACGCCCTTTCCTTGCTTCTTTTTTACCGTATAAATGTAATTTACTGGATTGGCTTTCTAAGAGGTTTTTCCATTGAGGCGGCTCGTTATTTTCTCCCCATAAATCACCTAGCATATTCGTCATAACAACTGAGCTTAACAAACTTACATCACCAAAAGGCAGACCACAGATCATACGCACTTGCTGTTCAAATTGTGACGTAACGCAAGCATCCACACTGTAGTGCCCACTGTTATGCGTGCGTGGCGCCATTTCATTAACCAATAACTCGCCTTGCTTAGTCACAAAGAATTCAACTGCTAGAACACCCACATACTCTAGTTTATCGGCGATTCTAATGGCTGCTGCTTGGGCTGCTTGAACGATATTATCGGCAACTCTCGCGGGTACTAAGCTTTGGTATAAAATACCCTCTTTATGAATATTTTCAGAGACAGGCAAACATTGGGAGTCGCCTTTTTCATTTCTACCTAGAATGACTGAAATCTCACAATCTAAATCTATGAACTGTTCCAACACACAAGGAACTTGGTTTGCTTGTAAAAAAGCAGACTCAATATCATCCGATGTTTTTACTGTTTGCTGGCCTTTCCCATCATAGCCAAAACGCGCTGTTTTTAAAATAGCAGGGAATGAAAGCGTGTCTTTAGCTTTTGCAAAATCTGACTTTGATTCCAGCACGGCATAAGGTACAGGCAATAAACCGCAAGAGAGTATAAACGCTTTTTCAACGATTCTATCTTGCGCTTTCTCAAGCGCGTTCGCAGAAGGGTGAACCGGACAGGTTTCACTCAGTTTATTGAGAACTGAAGCAGGAATATTTTCAAATTCAGTCGTAATAGCATCACAGGTTTTAGCTAGTTTTTCTAAAGCACTTATATCATCATATTCAGCAATAATATGTTCATCAGCAAACTGAGCTGCTGGGCTATGTGGGTCAGGCTCTAAAACAACAACCTTATAACCCATCGACATTGCAGCCATGGTAAACAGCCTTCCAAGCTGTCCACCACCGAGCATACCTAATGTTGAGCCGGGTAATATCATTTTCTTATTCTGGAGGTAGCGCCATGTTCATGGCAGTTTGTTTTTGTTTTTCACGAAAATCTGCAAGCTTTTTGGACAGCTCTTCATCACTATTTGCCAATGCAGCAATTGCAAATAGCGCAGCATTAGTCGCTCCAGCCTCGCCAATGGCAAATGTAGCAACAGGAATACCCGCTGGCATTTGAACAATCGAGTGTAATGAATCAATACCTTTCAAATGACGAGAAGGTACAGGTACGCCTAAGATAGGAATCATTGTTTTTGCCGCTAACATACCCGGTAAATGAGCTGCGCCACCTGCTCCCGCAATAATGGCTTTTAAGCCACGTTCTTTTGCTGTGCTTGCGTATTCAAATAATAGGTCAGGGGTTCGATGCGCAGAAACGACTTTATATTCATGGGGAATACCAAAAGATTCTAACTGTTCAACAGCCTTGGACATGATGTGCCAATCACTGTTACTGCCCATGACAACTCCGATAATGGGTTTTGACATGTAAAATACCTATACTTCGCAAAACGGGACATTATAGTGCTAATGGGGTTTTATTGCGAGCTTCCTGACTAGATGCTTTTCTGGCTAGTGAACTCAATCATGGCAGCGTCTTTATTTCGACGTATCCACTACTAAGAGGCTCATAAAGAAGATAACCATGTGCGGTATTCTCCTAGGGAGCTGTGCGAACAGCACTTAACTTTCTTCGATTTTAGAGTGGTCCTTGCTTCTACCAACTTCTCACTTTCCTGCGGAAAGTGCCAAGTACTTTTTGGCTCCTAGGGAGCGGTACGAATAGCACTAAACTTTTCTTCGGTTTTAGTATGGTCCTTGCTTCTACCAACTTCTCACTTTCCTGCGGAAAGCGCCAAGTACTTTTTGGCTCCTAGGGAGCGGAACAAATAGTACTAAACTTTCTTCGGTTTTAGTATGGTCCTTGCTTCTACCAACTTCTCACTTTCCTGCGGAAAGCGCCAAGTACTTTTTGGCTCCTAGGGAGCGGAACGAATAGTACTAAACTTTCTTCGGTTTTAGTTTGGTCCTTGCTTCTACCAACTTCTCACTTTCCTGCGGAAAGCGCCAAGTACTTTTTGGCTCCTAGGGAGCCTTAAAAAGCAATTTTACTTACCACCACCTGCAAACCTTCACTCACTTCAATCATAAAACGGATCGGTGGCCCCACGTAGCGACTAATATCTTCTTCATAAAGTTGGTCGCTGTTACCCACCTGTTTAATATCGTATGAAGGTTGTTCAAAGAGTAGTTTACGCCCACCTTTGTTATCGACCGCATATAAACGGAAGTAGTCGTTAGCTTCAGGTGTAGCATTAAGGTAATGCCAATAGAACCCAAGCTGGTGCTTGCCTCGCCTTAGGTTTATTGCCGGGGATATTGCTGTATTACCTGTTTTTTTCCATTTACGTACAGAGCGTCCGCTTATTGCAATGCCTTCGGTAATAGGTGGTATCACTTCTGCTGCTTTTGATGTAGTTGTAACGGCTGCTGGTTGAGGAGCAGGTTGTTGCTTC
>JAZGFW010000277.1:0-15609 GCA_036479895.1 Cocleimonas sp.
GTGAGCATGATTCAACCTTTCGACCAGAAAGTTGAGCTTATTGTAACATTTCTGGTCGATTGGTTGGTCTTTATATCGATGTAAAGACTGCTATATCTGGAGTCTTAGGGTTTTTCAGGGCTGACTAAATAGTGTTTAACCTTCATGTTCTTCATGCCCTTCATGGTAAAGAATCTTTTTTATTTTAACATTATGTGTGTATCAGCTAAAGCCTTACACTGAAAGTGCATAGTTTTGGACTAGCTTATTGGAACAATAAATTTCAAACTATACTGCCAACATCGCACAAAGTTCATCTGTCATTGTTCGCATCAATAGATTATCGCCTTTTGATTCTACATTTAAGCGAACCACAGGCTCTGTGTTAGAAGAGCGTAAGTTGAAACGCCACTGTTCAAATTCTAAGCTAATTCCGTCCGTTTCATCCACGTCTAGAGCAGCGGGTTTGTACTTATCCACTATCGCCTGAATCGCACTGGCCGGATCCTCAATTTTAAAGTTAATCTCACCTGATGAGGGGTAGGCTTTAATTCTATCAGCAACCATTTGTGAAAGCGGTATACCTTTCTGCGAAATTAAAGCCGTTACTAAAAGCCATGGAATCATACCGCTATCACAGTAAAAAAAATCACGAAAGTAATGATGGGCACTCATCTCTCCGCCATAAACAGCATCTTCTTCACGCATACGTTCTTTTATAAAAGCATGCCCTGTTTTACACAACACAGGAGTACCGCCATTTTTTGTGACTATGTCTATTGTATTCCACGTTAATCGAGGGTCATGGATTATTTTTGCAGAAGGGTTTTGTGATAAAAATGCTTCTGCAAGTAGACCGACAATATAATAACCTTCAATAAAATCGCCTTTTTCATCGAACAAAAAACAACGATCAAAATCTCCATCCCATGCAATCCCCATATCGGCATTATGTCTAATCACAGCATTTGATGTGTCACTACGGTTCTCAACCAATAATGGGTTAGGGATTCCATTAGGGAAAGTACCATCGGGTTGATGATTTACTTTGATAAACTCTACTTTTACACCAAGCTGCTTAAACGATTGTTCAATCGCATCAATAACAGGACCAGCCGCTCCATTACCTGCGTTAACGACCAGTTTAATAGAACGTAATGCTTTTACATCAACATACGTAAATAGGTGTTCAATATAGGGGCTCATACAAGACGCTTCCCGCAAGGTTCCTTTTTTATCTACGGGTTTAAATGTATTAGCTTCAGCCAAGGCTTGAATATCTTTTAAACCTGTATCTCCACTGATAGGTTTAGAGTCTTCACGAATCAGTTTCATGCCGTTGAAATCTATAGGGTTGTGACTCGCGGTGACTTCAATGCCACCGTCAATTTTTAAATATGATGTGGCAAAATAAATCTCTTCCGTGCCTGTCATCCCTAAGTCTATGACATCAACACCTGCATCCATAAGGCCTTCAGCTAAGGACTGTTTTAATGCTTTCGATGTAAGACGTATATCACCACCGACAACCACTTCTTTTGGCTTTAGATATTCACCGTAGGCACGCCCAATTCGATAAGCTATATCCGTATTTAACTCAGTACCAAGTTTGCCACGAATATCGTAGGCTTTAAAGCAGCTCAGGTTTTTCATTAATCGTCACTTCTACGCCCATAATTATCTTCATAACGGACGATATCATCCTCACCCAAATAATTTCCTGTTTGCACTTCAATCATTTCCATTAGAATCTTGCCTGGATTGGCGATACGATGCTTTGAACCTTGTGGGATAAATGCTGATTTATTTTCCGTACACAAGAATGTTTTGTCATCACAGGTTATTTTTGCTGTACCACTAACAATTATCCAATGCTCAGCTCGATGATGATGCTTTTGCATGGAGGTACTTTGTCCAGGTTTTACAGTAATACGTTTTACTTGGAAATGTTCTCCAACATCAACACTATCGTACTTACCCCAGGGGCGATAAACTTCACGGTGAAGTTCAGACTCACTGCGCTCGCTACTGCGAAGTTCTTCTACAATAGCTTTTACATCTTGTACTTTATCTTTTGCAGCTACCAAAAGTGCATCTTTCGTTTCAATAATGACTAAATCTTTAACACCAACTAAGCTAACTAGCTTATGTTCTGCACGAACAAGACAATCATGGCTTTGGTGAATAATTACATCACCACGTAGAACATTTCCATTCTCTTGTTTTTCTTCAATCTCCCACAATGCATCCCATGAACCCACGTCATTCCATGCAGCATCTAGTGGAACAACAACCGCTTTATCAGTTTTCTCCATTACCGCATAGTCGATAGAATCACTTGGACAAGCTTTAAACGCTTCTTTTTCAAGCCTTAAGAAATCCAAGTCGTGCTTTGCATCTGAAAGAGAGTGCCTGCAAGCGTCAAGCATTTCAGGGTTAAATTGCTCCAATTCATGTAAAAAAACACTGGCTTTAAATAAGAACATGCCACTATTCCAATAATAATCACCCGAGTTAACATATTTCTCAGCCGTTGCTAAGTTTGGTTTTTCAACAAACTCAGCCACATTATATAAAGTATCTTCTGCGTAAGTTTGAGCTTCACCCCGCTTGACGTAACCGTAACCTGTTTCTGGCTTATGCGGGACAATTCCAAAAGTAACTAGCTTATTGTTTTTCGCTGCCTTTACAGCTAGTTCAATCGCTTGATGAAAAGCTTTATTATCTTGAATAACATGGTCAGCGGGCAGAACTAATAGAAGTGCATCTTGATCGTTTTGAGTGGCTTGTAATGCTGCAATTGCTACCGCAGGTGCAGTATTTTTTCCGACAGGTTCTAAAATCAAGTCACCAAAGTCATGCGCCATTTCATGCAGCTGCTCGGCCGCCGTAAAGCGGTGAGATTCATTACACAACACAATCGACTTTCCAATATTCTCCAAACCATCCAATCGAGACAAAGTTGCTTGCAGCAAAGTTTGATCACCTGTAATGTTTAAAAACTGCTTAGGATGATTCTTACGCGATACAGGCCATAAACGTGTACCTGATCCACCCACTAAGATTACCGGAACTAATTTCATAGTGTTTTATTTAACCTCTAAGCTGACCTTCATTCTCTAAATACCATTGATAGGTTGAACTCAATCCATCTTCAAGTGATATACTTGCTTCCCAACCTAAACTCTTTAAACGCGACACATCCATTAACTTACGCGGTGTGCCGTCCGGCTTACTGCTATCGAATATTAACTTACCTTTAAAACCAACAACAGTTGCCATGGTTTCAGCTAATTCTCTAATCGTACAATCAAGACCAGTGCCTACATTAATATGTGACAACATAGTTTGAGTACTTGCTTCGTAGGTATTTTTATCAAGCTCAATCACATGTAAGCAAGCCGCTGCCATATCATCCACATGTAAAAACTCACGCATGGGTGTTCCCGTACCCCAAACAACAACTTCATTATCGCCAACCTTTGTTGCCTCATGAAAACGACGCATCATCGCTGGAATAACATGGCTGTTTTCAGGATGGAAATTATCATACTCTCCGTATAGGTTTGTAGGCATAACTGATCGATAGTCAACACCATACTGACGATTAAAGGATTCACACAGTTTTATGCCGGCAATTTTTGCCAAAGCATAAGGTTCATTAGTAGGTTCCAATACGCCTGTTAACAGCGCGTTTTCGCGCATAGGCTGTTCTGCTTGCTTAGGGTAAATACACGATGAACCTAAAAAAAGAAGGCTTTCAACACCTGTACGCCATGCAGCATTAATAATATTTGCTTCTATCATCAAGTTTTGATAAATAAATTCTGCGGGGTATTCGTTGTTTGCATGAATACCACCCACTTTGGCTGCAGCTAATATAACTACATCAATTTTATTTTCATCAAAAAAATTATCGACGCTAGCTTGGTTACATAAGTCTAGTTCAGCATGGGTGCGGCTAACTATATTATGACAACCTTGTTTATTGAGTTGTCGCACAATGGCTGAACCCACCATGCCTCGGTGACCTGCTATGTAGATAACATCTGTTGATTTTAATTTTGGCATAGTTTTATTTATTCGTGAGGGATATTAACTTCGTATCCATTGGCTTTTAGCAAGGCATTTTTCTTAGCAACTTTAAGATCATTTTCAACCATCTCAGCTACCATTTCTTGCAAGGTAATTTCAGGCACCCAACCTAACTTTTCTTTGGCATTAGAGGGATCGCCTAAAAGCGTTTCAACCTCGGTTGGGCGGAAGTAGCGCGGATTCACCTCGATTAATTTATCCCCTACTTTTAACGCGGGTGCATTATCACCCTCAATCGCACTAACAATACCAACCTCATCCACACCTTCGCCAGAAAATTCAACACTAATACCTAATTCTTTAGCCGTAGTAATAACAAAGTCACGTACAGAATATTGAACCCCTGTAGCGATAACAAAGTCTTCTGCTTTTTCTTGCTGAAGCATTAACCACTGCATACGCACATAATCTTTTGCATGCCCCCAATCGCGTAATGCATCCATATTACCAAGTTGAATAACTTCACCTAAGCCTTGCGCATAGTTAGCCATATTTCTTGTGATTTTTCGGGTTACAAAAGTCTCACCTCGGCGGGGCGACTCATGGTTAAATAAAATACCATTACAGGCATACATACCATAGCCTTCACGATAGTTAACAGTAATCCAATAAGCATACATTTTAGCCGCTGCATAAGGTGATCGCGGGTAAAACGGTGTCGTTTCTTTTTGAGGAATTTCTTGTACTTCCCCGAATAGTTCAGAGGTTGATGCTTGATAAAAACGGGTCTTTTTTTCAAGCCCAAGAATACGAATCGCTTCTAATAGACGAAGTGAACCAATACCCACTGTATCAGCCGTATATTCAGGCGATTCAAATGAAACAGCAACATGCGACTGTGCACCTAAGTTATACAACTCATCGGGCTGTGTTTCTTTAATGATGCGTACTAGATTGGATGTATCAGTCAAGTCACCGTAGTGTAAATGTAGGTTTTCGTGATCATGAATATGATCGATACGCTCTGTATTAAAGGATGATGCACGACGAATGATGCCATGAACTTCATAGCCTTTGTCTAATAAAAATTCAGCAAGATAAGAACCATCTTGGCCAGAAATACCAGTGATTAAAGCAACTTTCATATGATGACCTTGGGGGGAGGGAAAGGAAGAATATTATATACAGAGAATTGTAAATGATGAAACTAAGAGAAGTACAGAATTATTTTAGCGTAGGTTGGTCAAATTTATTGCTTAATATTAATATGTCACGATATTTGTGGCGATATTTTTGAAGTTCTTTTTTATGACGATAAACCGCCATTATGAAAGCAGGATTAGAACTTAAGTATCTTTTTGCTAAACGCCAACTACTAAACCCTCGGTGTAACCATTCTAAATGATTTTTTTGCATCCACAGTGGCGCACGTTTTACATTACCCGCATAAAAATCAAACACTGCCCCTATGGGTACAGCGATTTTAAAATTGAGTTTATCTCTATGCTCGATGATCCACTTTTCTTGCTTTGGTGCTGTCATACCAATAAACAAAACATCAGGGTTAAAAGCATTAACCTGAGAAATCATTTTATTATTATCTTTGTCAGTGAACTGTTCTTTAAAGGGGGGGGAGTAACTTCCTACAACAATATTAGGGTAGTTATGAGAAAGCTTCTCACGAATTATATCTAGAGTATCTTGACTAGCGCCCAAATAAAAACAACTTCCTTTATTAGCATTTAACTTTTTCAAAAGATAAGTGTGTAAGTCGGCACCTGCGACTCTATTTACAGGCTGATTAACAGTATGTTTTGCGGCTAGGACAAAGCTTCCACCATCAGGCAAAATGGCGTCAGAGGCACGCAGTGCCTCATCAAAACAACGATCATTCTGAGCGGTCACATAGGAGTAAGCGTTAATCGTAGAGATGACTTTTTTTGCATGTGACTCAACTTCTATTGAAGAAATATCATCTACAAAAATATCATAACCCAAGACTTTTAAAGTTCTATACACAGTAATCCCTACTTAAAACAAAGTATAACTCTACCTACAAAACCCTTTCGTTATATAAACTTTGTATGTGGTCATTATAGGAGTGATTTTACTACTTTTCCCTGATCAGAGTTGATTAATTTATAAGCTAGATACAATAAAATAATACTATCTTTTTTACCTATCACATGAAACACAACTAAACTAATAGCATATAACCAATAATAGACTCGATTAGATACCTACTCCTCAAAATGATTTAATACAATTCTTCATGCTTTCGAATATCTTCAGAGCCATTAAACCTATTAGCTACTTTTTTTGCCGGACAACCTGCATAAATAGAATAAGGCTCAACATCTTTACTTACAATTGAACCTGCGGCAATAATAGAGCCTCTACAGATAGTAACTCCACTTAATACAGTCGCCCCATAACCAATCCAAACATCCTTTTCCACAACAGTTACTCGTCCTTTTTCTAACCAGTTATAATCTACGTCTCTTACTTGAGAGGCCAGCCGTATTGGCGTACCAATTTGCTGATAATGGTGATCGTAACGCCCCACAAAAGCGACGTTATTCGCTATTAAAACATCATCCCCTATTTTTACATTGCACTCTATTTGGCTGTTTCTCCCTATATAACAATTATCACCAATTGAAATATTGTCCCTTGCCCAAAGCACAACATTTCTACCCGCGTGAAAATTATTCCCAAAGGCATACCTTCGCCATTTTACTTTTACGAGATAGAGGTCACGCAAAGAAACAAGTATTTTTTTCAAGGTCGTAAACACTTAACGATTCCAGATGTGAAATTTTCAACCATGTTTTCTGTGCTATATAATGAGGATGATTTCAGGCATCCAGATTTTAAACTAGCCAAGCCTTCATCGCTCTTGAGTAATTCGACCACTTTTTTTACATAAGATTCCATATCATTCGATGTTATGACACCATTTTTCTCGTTAATTAAGTACTCTATCTCAGGACTATGAAAGGGATACTCTGTTGTAACCATCGGGGTTTGGGTTGCAAAGGTATCTAAAACAGCAAGCCCTACTAAGCCAGGCATTAAAAACAGCTTAGACATTTTAAAGTATGGCACCCGCTCCAAACCAAATTTTGGACCAATATAATGAATCCAACTATACTGTTTAACAGCCTCTTCTATTTTGTATTGCTCAGGCCCTGCGCCTACAAAAAGTAACTGAAAGTCTTCTACTTCTTGCTTAATTTTTTGACTGGCCTCTATAAGAAACTCGATTCTTTTATCGGCATATATACCACCACAGTAAACGGCAATATTATTACTCTTAATCCCTAAGTCATGCTTAATTATGCTTAAGTCTGCTTCAGAATAATCATCATATTGATTTTTCAAACTAACCGTATCAATTGCATTATCAACCACGGTAATAGATTCTGTGCTTACGCCTTTACTCATTAAAAACTTTTTTACACCTTGTGTGTAAGCAAACCAGCAGTGAGGCCTTTTAAGAAAAAAATACTTAAACTTATTTTTAATGCTCGTAGGGTCTTCTTGCAAGTTTGCTCCATGCCCCCAAAAAGCCAACTTAAACCTCATAACTTTAGATAAAGGAATTAATAAATAGTTAATCAGCAAACTATTCGCTTGTTCTACAATGACTAAATCAGATTTTGTTACTTTATCTAAACTAGGTTGCCAAAGTAGATTAGTCGAACCTATTTTAATTTGTTTATTTTCTCGAAAACTTGCCCACTCAAGGTTTCTTTCATCATTCTTTTTTGAGTCTTGGTTTTTTAAACGCCCATAAACTAAATCTAGCTCAATATCATGAGACAACAAAGCTAACCTTAATTTTTCAAAAAACTCTACGCGGTATTGAGGCAAAAACTTATAGAGGATTAATACACGTTTCATTAGTGCTTTACCTGATTATGTTTATTTCCAGTCAGCTCTTTCGACCACTCAATTAAATAGCCACCCACTCTTCGAGAAATACCCACCAACCAATAGCTCATTAAGTAACGCTTAGGTGCATTTTTAAATGAAAAAACGGTAAACCACTTTAAGTTCCCTGCACCACGTTGACTAAATAAATGCAGATAATAGTTTTTCCATGATTTATCTTTTCGAATGCTAACGCCCCCACTTTCATCTGGGTATATTTTTATTTTTGCATCATAGTTACAAAATGTTTCATAACCTGCATGAGTTGCCCGAGCAGTGAAATCTAAATCGGCAATAGTTTGAGGAAAGTTTTTAGAATCATAAAAACCAATTTCTTGAAAAACTTTTACAGGAATAAGCAAGCCCCTCCCCGGAAAGACATTGACAGGGTGTAAACCATTACGTTCATTCTCTGTAAGTTTGTCTAATAAATTCTCAAACTTTCCCGTTTTCCAATTTAATATTTCTCCACCAAAGATCGCTTGATTATTTTCAGCGTTCACAGCAAAAGCACCCAGTAAGGCGTGTGGCTTTAAATTTGCCCAGTGTTGCATTTTTTCGATGTAATCAGGCTCTGGCAAAGTATCATCATTTAAAGTCATAATATAGTCTGCACCTAGACTTAACGCATGGCGTACACCAATATTAGTAGCCTCAGCCCACCAGAGGTCACCCTGCTCTTTTAATAAAATCACTTCAGGAAAAAGGCTCTCAACCATCTCTGAGGTACCATCATTTGACCCATCATCAACAATGATAGTTTTAAAATCTGTACTTGTTTGCTTTGATAAAGCTTCTAAATAGCTTTGAGTAAATTCTTTTCGATTGAAAACAGGCGTTACAATAAAAATCATGCGTATTCCACCTTGGCCAGCGCAGTTTTCTTAGTTAACGCATGTTGATTTGTAATGGTTTCCTTATAAGAAAAGTGTAAAAACAATAAGCACCAATACAGCGGGAAGTTGAAATACACTTCTGATGTAAGCGTCACCAAAATAGCCAAAAATATACTGGTAGTTGCTAAGACTGAGTATTGTTTGTTTGCCACAAGAAAACGACTAATTGAATAATAGAGTAGTACCAACATCAATAAAGCAAAGGGTAATCCCATACGTACCAAAATATCACTCAAACCTACCGTTCTGATTTGTTCAGCGGGATTATAAGAATAGCGAGTTTGTGGATGAGAACCCCGCCCTACTGTTTCGTGCCCTTTAAAGTCAATTACATCACGTAACACATTTAAAAAACGCTGGGTGTTTAAATCTTTTCTATAAGGATCAGCACCACTGGTTGCTCGTTCGATCTGTGCTTCAATCTTCTTGCCTAAAAAATCAAGATTAGCATAAGCTAAATAGGCACTAGCAGGTATAAGGAGAATTACAATCAGCTTGGTCATTGGACTTTTTACTTTAATAAAGAAATAAAATGCCAAGAAGGTGCTTAAAGCTAAATAACCCGTTGTTGAAAAGGTGGTTAACAAGGTTACAAATAACAAAGTACGTATTCTTTTTTGCTTTGTACTTTTCACAAATTCATTAAACATAAACGCCAAAATCAAATAACCTGCAAAGGCGCCCGGTTCCCAAAACGGGCCGGTGTTTCTTATTTCATGAACACGATATAAGTTATACACAATTATCGTTGGCAACTCTTGCTGTGAAAAGTTTAAGAACTGAAGATAGGATGATAATGATCTTAATGAATCAGCAACAACCGGAAAGAAAGAAACCAAAAAGTAAAAGGGTAATGAAATTATCGCGATGACGTACATACTATAAATAAAATAGGGAACGAACTTCTCGTTAAGAATCTTAATCACTAAATACGCATTGAGTACCCGTAGAAATACACCCACACTAGTTTGAAGCGAAAAAAAGTTAAATACATAGGTTTGCACCGAGGTGATTACCAGCAAACATATAACAATAATCAAAAAGCTTATATCAAAGGATTTTTTACGCAAAAGAAACACAAACAACAAAACCGCAAACAGAGGCATATATAAAAAACTTGTACTAAAAAAAGGCACACCCGAAACAGCCATTGTTGCCAATAGCAGCAGGTAATCCACTGTTTTAGTCTTACTTTCCATAGTTTATTTTACTCAGTACGCTTGACGACTCCCACCATAAAAAAACTGAACGCAATAATTCACCCGACAAAACCATAATCCATAGGGTAATCACGAGAGTATTATTTACTGCGTAATAATACCCTGTTAACAAAGCTAATATGGGTAAAATAAGACCATATATAGCCTGTCCTTTAAAGTGATCTGTTCCATTCAATAACATCGAAAAAGCTCTACTCATCGCCATAATGAATGCCCAGATGTTACATGCCATTAATAAGCTCCAGTTGGGTACAGCATTAGGGTCATTACTCCACCAAGCAATAATATTTTGCCCTAAAAAACTCATAACAATAAAGATTGGAGTAATAATCAAAAGCGTATATTTAAGTGACTTCTTAAAGGTTTGATTTATCCATTGTTTATCATTTCTCGCATAAGCCTCCCCATAAGCTGGCCATAAAGGCATTAGAGCTGCGGATGTCATTAAGCTAACCACACTTAGTAATCGTTGTGTGATCGCAAAAGGAACAACAGCAATAGCACCAAACTGGCTAGATAACAGTAGGAGTGGCCCGCTACTCATTAGTGCAGCCCCAACTTGTGCGGATAACGCTAAGCCCCCTGTTCTAACCATCTGGTTGATGTGCTTAAACTTCACATTAAAGATTGAAGGCCTTAAAGCTCTATTTGTAAAAAATAAATAAAGGCCACCAAAGCCCAAGAAAACAAAAGGCAATGTCATATAAAGAAAAACCATCACTGACAAAGGATATTGTAGTTTTACCGAAATAAAAACGCTAGCAAGGCTAAATAAGCGTCCGATGGCTAATAAGCCGTTGCTCACAACCCCATTTTGATAAGCATCGTATATGCGCTGAATCATGCTCAAGGGCAAGCTTAAAGCAAAGGCAATAATAAATGCTTGAGTCGTATATAATAGCGTTAGCTGGTTGTTATCGTCACTCAGTTTAATGAGTTGCGTAATATCTAATTGCGGAAGCAAAAACAAGCTAAAAGCACAAAGAGCCAAACATAATAAAGTGGTTAATAATAAAGCAGTGGATATGAGGGAGCTTGGCGTTTTTTCATCATCATTGCCATAACAACGTGATAAAGCATTTTGTAAACCGATGCCGATACCTAGATCGGTAAAGGATAAAAATGCCACAAAACCTGTCAATGCCATCCATATTCCAAATTGCTCAGCTCCTAAGTAGCTCAGCGTTATAGGCACGGTTATTAAGCCACTTAGCGCGTTAATACCCTTGGCAGTTAATGCAACAATAGCAGTATGCTTTATACGCTTATTTCGTTTAAGTCCTCTTTGTTCTTGTGTCATTTCATTTACTTTGCCATATACCTACTTAAGGGTCCCTTAAGGATCACTACGTTTATGAATAAGCGATTTTATCTTTACGGGCAATGACCAGAGGAGTAAATACAATAAGCTGATAAAAACTAGCCAATTACTTATCTCATCAAGAATGAAGCTTATTTTTATTCCATATGGAATAACGCTAAAGCCTTTAGCTATTAATAAATACCAAAAAGACAATAGGATAGTTAGCAGTGCTAGCTTTGAGATTTTTTTAATCGTTTTACATTCGGTACTTGACCACTTTAATAGTTGAGGAATAGTAAAAATCAAAAATATAAGTCGATAATCCCAACTATTACCAAATAAAAGAAAGATATAAATATACAAAGTGGCACCTACTCTAAACGCATCTTGATATAATTGTTCATTATTCTTATCAGTAATAGCTTGTTTTGGCTTGGACCTTAAAGGGTCAAAATAAGCCAATAAAAAAGCACCTATTATTACAAGTATTGAAATCATTCTTACAATAAAAGACAAGCTTTCGCTACTTTGACCAACAGCCATCCAGAGAACGTTCCTACCAAAACTAATGTCGGTACTTCTAGGAACGTAAGACCAAATAAATTTAAAGTCAGCATAATTTATAGCTATGTAGGTACCCACTAAGACGAGTGCACCTAGGGTCGATAATATAAACTTTGTTCGCTCTGCCTTAACGAATAAAACCCAAGAAAAAATGGGGAATAACTTTAATATAAACCCTGTAAAAATTAATAAAGCAGAAATAAAATAAGAGCGTTGAATTGCAAATATGGCTAAAGCGATAATAAGAAACATCAGTAAATCTAATGACCCTCGCTCAATACCTAATAAAGTTGCAGGTGATAAAACTAAGGCAAAAACAAACAATAAGGTCTTATTATCCGTATTTTTAAGCAATATAGTAATCCCTACTAAAAATGCAATAAGCCACGTTGCCCCCATCGCTACACTATGACTAGCGTTTAAACCTAAACTAAACAAACTTTGCCAAACACGAGGATATGCCAATTTCCTTTGCCAAGGATCCTCAGGGTTTTCATAAAGGGGGTCAAAGCCATTGGCAAAAGATTCAGCACCATGGGTAATTGTTCTTACGTCAGCAAAATGCGGAGTCATCGTCGATATATTCCACATCTGCCACGTCGCTTCATAACCGTAAAAAGAAAATGAAAGCGTAAATAAAATTACGATTAATGCAATGATACTGAGTACTTTAAAATACGGCTTCATATTACAACGATTCACATAACCAAATAAGCTGACACCTAAAAATCCTAAGAGAGTCAATCATTAAAAATAAAGCCACTTGTGCTTATACCCGATAAGGAAAGCTTTCTAACAGCCTTATCAATGGTTTTCATACTGTGCATACTCGTATGTACAACCATAAAAACAGTCCCCATTTGCTTGCCTATTACGGTAGCATCAGATGCTGACTCTACGGGAGGAGAATCAATAATTACTAAATCGTACTCTTTCGACACCGTTGTTAATAAGCTTTCAAAGCTTTGCCGCAAAAATAGCTTAGAAGGATTTGTGGGTGTTTTACCTCGCGTAATAATATCTAACGAGCCATTATCAACAGCAGTACTGTGGATAGCATCCTCAAGGCGAGCCTCATCGTTAATAAGTTCAGATAACCCAGGAGATACGCTTTTATTGAGCAAACTATGTAGTGCGCCTTCGCGTAAATCAGCATCAATCAATAAAACTTTACTACCACCTTCTGCAATAACCGTTGCCAGATTTGACGAAATAAAAAATCGTCCTACATTATGAGCAGGTGCCGTCAGCATAATTCTATTGTTTTTAGCTTTTGGAATCATCACTTGCAAATTACTACGCAAATAACGCAAACTCTCAATAGCTGAAGAAAATTTATCACCCACATCCAATAAAGACTTTTGCTGACTCGCACTACCTTTAATCATCCCAGTGAGACCAACCTTATAAGGTAATGGAACCGTTGCATAAACAGGGACTCCCAAAGCCTCTTCTAACTTATCAGGGTCTTCAACAGTATGCTTAAAGATACGACTCATTAAGATATACAACATTGCCAATAATGCACCTAACAGCGGTCCTAACACCATGATCATTTTTTTATTGGGCTTAACTGGCTTATTGTGCGCGGCCGCTGAATCAATTAAATCAATATTGCCTTCACCACTACTCGCTTTTGCTATTTTTATCTGTTGAATATTATTTAAAAGATTAATATAAACTTCACTAGCCACACTAAACTCTTTTTCAAGCTTCAGTAAGTTTTGCTGCGTTTTAGGAAGCTCAGAAACCTTTAATAAAGCCTCACTCTTACGCTTTTTTAATTTTTCTTCTTGTAATGAGATAGCCCGAACTGTTGGATGTGAACTCGTGTACTTCTGTCCAACGTCATCTTTTTTCTGTGATAATCGTTGTAATTCAGTATCTATATCTGCAATTATTTCTAATGCTGCTTGTGTTTCAACAGACATATCGGCGGTTTGATTTGCTGTACGATATAACCTTAGTCGTTCCTCTGCGTCATCACTGTTTTTTTCTAAACGAGAAAGCTGCCCTTCTAGTGAATCCAAGGTTTTAGTAACATCTTCTGAGCTTCTAAATTTTGTTTGCTTAAGGTAGTTACCCGTGATTTGATTTAAAATAGCAACAATAACATTCTTATCTTGACCTTCTAAGCCTAAGCTGAAAATTCCCGTTTTAATACCATCTTCTGTTGCTTCAATACGTTTTTTTAAGTCATCTATAATACTCAGTTCAGACCATCGTCGAATAGAAAACTCCGTACCAGGTTCACCTCTCAATTCGGATATAAGCAAGGTATATGTTTTTTTAGCCGGAGCCTTACCCTTCACAACTTTTTTTGTGGTTTTTTCTACTTTCTCAACGGGTTTTTCAGGAGTCACTTTTTTCGGAGTCTCGATCTGAGAGACGTTATTTAACTCATTTATAATTTCTTTGAGTGCATTATATTGACTGTTTAAGTCCGAACTTGTGTCTATGTTGTATACCGTATTGGTTTGAACAGATATTTCAGACTTGACCTGTGGCTTAGGTTGGGAAGTTTTCGTTAATTTCTTTGGCTTATTTTCTTTATTAGTTTGGGTGTTGATTTCAGCAAACTCACCAACCACCCCTTCAAGTATCACTTTCCTATCTTTAGAAAGCAGTACAAACTTATTATCAGGCTTACTCACGATTGTTAGCTCTTGATCCTCTTCTTCTCGGGGAGTAATGAAACTATTTACTTTTATATTTTCATTACCCCAAGCATATTTTTGTGCCCATGAGTACGAAGGTTTACCAAGGCCTTCTTCATTTAATAAGTTCTTATAAAGATGACCTAATACAGGAACTCGTTTTGGTTTAGCCGATATATTTAGTCGCAAGCTTTTAACCACTTTTGAAAGGTTATTTCTTGAGGTGATTAATTTAAGTTCAGCTTCTGCATTTGACTCACCCACAAATAAATCAATCCCTGGAAGCTTAGCCTGATCAGAGGTGACCTGTAATAAAACATCCGCTTTATAAATTGGAGCTCGGCTAAACGCAAAGAGAAATGCCAGAACCAACCCCACCAGAGAAGATATCAGTATCAACCATTTCCCACGCCCAACACTCCTGACTAACTGCTCTATGTCTACTGAGTCGTTGTATTGCGGTACCGTTGTTTTCATAGATCTATCCATAAACATGTTTTCCAAAATAATGACAAAGAGCGAGGTACTCTTATCTTAAGGATTTTAACTTTTTGTCATGCTAAATACAAAACACTGTTAAAAAATTGCTCACACAAAAGAGTCTTTATTTCAGATATTATGGAAATAAAAAAAAACCTGTCAGCGTTAACGCTGGCAGGCTTTTGCATTATGGCGGAGAGGCAGGGATTCGAACCCTGGGACGGTTTAACCCGTCGCCGGTTTTCAAAACCGGTACTTTCGGCCACTCAGTCACCTCTCCTTTCCAATACTGTAGCTATAATTGGAAAGCGCGTAGGATAATAAAAACTAGTCGATGATGCTAGTAAAATATCAAGTTTATTGTGATTTTTTACTTCAATGACTTGAATATCAAGACTTAAAAACTATAGTTATGAGACCTTTGCACGAGTCAGTGGCGAAAGAAAAATAGGCTAATATTTTACTGGTTGAGGCGGAAAATGAAGTTAATAACGGGTTATTAGCAAGTTTTTCAACGAAAAGCAGTGAAATATTAGTCA
>JAZGFW010000278.1:0-3092 GCA_036479895.1 Cocleimonas sp.
CGCGAGGCTAACACTGCACGTTTTAACCACTTTCTATCATTGCTTGCTTCATACAAGTCTATAAATGCTTGCCCCATTGCTAAAGTATCAGCAAGAAACAAGGCTTTGCTTTTATCCTTTTGATGCATAAAACCACCTTCATTTTTAGCCTGATCTAAACCCCTGTTTTTAATTACCCACTCCACAGCGACAATACTTTCTTTAAGATATTTTTTATTATCTGTTGCTGAATACAATGCCAGCAACGCGCTAACCACCCAACCATTTTCACGCGCATAAATATGCTTATCAATACGAGGTATTCCTAACGCTCGTCGAGCTTTATCTTTTAAGGCAAAGAATGCATGCCCATCAACTTCTTCATCCAAGTCTGCATCCTGACTGGTGTAAAACACGCCCTCATTTGAGCGTAAAAACCCTGTTAAAAAACCATAAATCTGCAAGGCACTCTCTAAGTCTTGTTTGCGCCCCCATTCTTCATACGCCATCGCATACAAACGCAATGCATCTGTTTGAATCAGCATGACTTTTTCATAATGTGGTGACTGCCAGTCCGCTTCGTCTGAATATTGATAGACCCCACCCCACTCAGGATCAATTAAGGCGCGCCCTGCATCCAACGTATCTTTTGCCATCTTCTCGTGCTTTTTACTACCTGACCTTCTACCATCAGCTTTACTTTTAACAATGGCATACTCTATAGAGTCGGAATGTAAAAACTTTTGACGTCGTCCCCAACCTGCGTGTTTTTTATCATAAATAAACTCATAACGCGTATTGAGTAATTTTTTTTGTTTATCATTTAAAGAGGTTGTTTTACCTATAACCACTTTTGTCTGCTTATTTTCATGTGCTTCAGCGGTCGGTTCTGCAATAACAGCTTCTAAAAACCACCCCATAAACTTAGGACCAATATAACCTCGGCGTTTAACAATCTCATTGCCATCCGCATCAAATACAATCGTTGCTGGCCAGCCATAATCCTCATAACGGTTTGAAATATCAGGGTGCGCATCTTGATCGACACGAATGGGTATGAAGTGTTTATTGATTAAGCCAGCAACATTAGGATCATGATAGGTCTTAGCATCCATCACATGACACCAATGACACCAAACAGCCTCTAAATCCATGATCACTAGCTTGTTTTCATTTTTCGCTTTAGCAAACGATTCTGCTGACCATTCTTGCCAATTTATAAGATCGGTTTTTTTCTCAGCCACTTTATCTTCAGACCATGCAGATGTGTTAATAAAGAAGAAAAGTAAACTGATGCAAGTGAGAGGGAGAAATTTTTTCACAGGTATAAACTCGGTAAGTTATCCCATCAATATACGAGTACTTTATTATTTTAGATTCAGAAGTAACGTTATTGAGTCTAGTGTTTGAAAACACCACAAAAACTGCCTGTATTTTTAATATTATTGATCTAAATTAAACATCTGAAGTAAGCAAATTTTTCTGATTTTTCCCACTAATCTACTATCCTCATAGTACGAAGTCTAATAGTAGGGGATTGCATGCATACTGAAATAATCGTAGAAAACACCACCCATCGTTACACCCAAAAAATCATTGCAGGAAAACACGAATTGTTTTCTGATGAACCTAAAGAACTTAAAGGTGATGATTTAGGCCCAGCTCCCTTCGATTTACTACTTTCCGCATTAGGCAGCTGTACATCTATTACCTTATCTATGTACGCCGAAATGAAAAAGATCAAACTAGAAATTATCACTGTGCGTTTAAACTATATCCCCCCAAATAAGCTGGAAGGCACAGCCTCACGTATTACCCGAAAGATACATTTAGAAGGTGATTTTACAGAAGAGCAACATCACCGCATGTTAGAAATAGCGGATCGTTGTCCTGTACATCGTACCCTAAGACAAGGGGTCGATATAATGAGTAGCATGGAATAACAAAGGTGGTGACCTCATTACACAGCAATCACTTCCCTTGCTGTATAGCTCGTTCACACCCACGATTTTTATCAATTTTTAATAGCTCCACAGGAACAAAGATAATAGTGGGGTTAACACCCTCGACCAGTACCTCCTCCTCTTTTAAATAGCCAGAAACCTGCATGTATACATCATCATCTGTCGGTACACCTTGTTCTAAATAGGCTTGGTGCAATGCTTTATAAATACCAACGTTACCCACATAATACTTAACACGTTGTTTGCAATCAAAAAATTCGGCTATTCCATTGTAGTATCGATAGTCACCTGTAAATTTAGTAATATCTTCACCACGGTGTTCGCAGGAAACCAGTAATAAAGCCGTAACAGCTATTAGCAATGTTCTTTTCATAGAATAATCTTCTAAAAACTTATTTAGGAGTATGTATCTTATCAGTAGGCTTCTTGCCTGTCGCTGTGGATAGTACTGATCCGTGCAAACCGCTACCTTTTGATATGTCGATACTTGCTTTAGTCGCTGTAGGTACTTTTGATGCAGCTTCTATAGCATCTTGTTTAGCGATAACATACTCATTGATTTTTTCTACACCTTTAAGTTTTGGGTCTATTCTCAGAGCTTCTGTCGCCATGGACTGCGCCATACTATATTTTCCATTGTGCAAATAAGCAATACTTAACGCAGCAAAAAGTTTAGGGTTTTCAGCGTCATGTGTAATGGCATCTTGATAGGCCTCAATCGCTTTTAGGTTTTTATTGTTGCTAATATAAAGACCTGCTAAATAGGCATAGTTCTTTTTATTATCGGGGTTGTCGGCAATATCTTTTTTATACTTTTTTTCTAGTTCTGCTTGTTTTGTTTGGTCTTTAGACCAAAAAGGTGCATTTTTATCGACCGGCTTTATGTCGGCATGCGCCTTATTGACAGCAGACATATCCATTGTGTGCTGCTTCTTATTAGGGGTAGGGATTTTTGGTTCTTCTGCAATAGCCACTTGAACCAGTGAACATGCAACTGTTAATACTATTAATTTAATCATTTATATATTCTCTATTAGTTTGAGTAACTTAAGGATTTTTTTGATCTAGTCCAATTAGGTTACTTAAAAAAAAAGCCCTCCCCTATTTTAATACATCAAAACAGGGAAAAGGCTAGGTTTACAGATAATC
>JAZGFW010000279.1:0-8869 GCA_036479895.1 Cocleimonas sp.
TGTTTGACATGGAAGAGACCTTTTTTATTGAGTTTTTATTGTTATTCATTTTTATTTTGTTTGTGCCATTTGGCTTATTTATTTTTATTATTGCGTCCATTCTAAATTCTCTACCGCTTTTCTGTCAAGAAACCCCCCTTATCATCAGACAGGTGGTAGTGATCTCACTGAATCAAAGCATATTTATACAAATCACAGGCAAAAAAAGACCGCTTGCGCGGTCAAAATCACATCGAAGGAATTTTATTATTAGTCGTTAGTTCGCTTTTGGCACTCCTTCCGTACCTTTTAAATTTAGTAGCTAGCTATAGCGCGTCTCTGTTTCGACCAGTGCCACTTGGTATTGGCGTATACCTTTAAAAATTGCTTTGGCTAGCTTGTCTTGATGCTTGCGTGTCTTTAAACGCTTTTCTTCCATTGGGTTACTAATGAAAGCCGTTTCAATCAACATAGATGGAATGTCAGGTGATTTAAGAACCACAAAGCCTGCACTTTCTACGCGACGGCGTAATAAATGATTCACGTTACCAAGTTCTTTTAGTACACCACTGGCGAGCTCTAAGCTTCTATCAATCGTGTCTGAGAGTGATAAATCCAATAACAGTGAAGAAACAACGCGATTTTTAGGCAATAAATGCGTGCCACCCATTTTTTCTTCGTAGTTGTTTTCACTTTTTGCTAACCAACGTGCGGCTTCGCTGGATGCACCGTTTTCTGACAATATATAAACAGATGATCCTGTTAAGCTTCGGACGGGATTTGCATCGGCATGAATGGAAACAAAAACGTCTGATTTTTTAGTACGTGCCTTGGCGATACGTGTACGTAGAGAGACATAGTAATCACCATCACGTATCAATACGGCTTTCATACCAGGTTGGCGGTTTATGCGTTTTTTTAACAGTAGTGCGATTTTTAATACGACATCTTTTTCTTTTGTGCCTTTTTTGCCTATGGCACCTGGGTCTCGCCCTCCGTGCCCCGCATCAATCGCAACAATAATCGGTTTTCCACCAACTGTACGCGCTACAGCGCTAAGTGCTTTTTTAGCTTTTCTACCAGGTGAATTATCTTTTTTCTTTTTATAGGGGCTCAGTGCAACCTCTAAAAAGTAGCTTGAGCCTTTTGAGATAAGTTTGGTTTTTGCTTTAGTTTTTGTCGCCATATCAAGCACCACACGAAAGTCACCTTTGTTGCGTGTTGCTTGACGAATATTTTTGATTAGCTGTTGTTTGTTATTACGCCCAAGTTTGAGCTTGCCTTGCGCTTTTGTATCAAGAAAGTCGATAACAATACGATCAGGTGAGGTTAGTGTGGAAACTTTATGGCGCACGGATTTATCCAGCTCGAATACGAGATGGCTTTTCCCATCTTTATTACTCGAAGTGCTTTTTTTAAATGCGACTGAAGTGACATTGGCACTGTTAGCTCGTCCTTTAGCAAAAACCTGTGGCGCAACACTACTTGTACCAGCAACGCCTATTGCTTGACCGAGTTTCAGTACGAAGTCTCTACGCTTCTGACTGATACTTTTCATCTTCCCCAATTACTTAGTAAAGTATTTGAATTGAATAATCGAAGCCCTTCGATATTCTATTCGTAAATACTTAAATTATTATTTAATGATTTATCCTAGTAGTAGAACCCAGTAGCCGTTTTTTTTCAAGTGAATTTTACTATTATTTGCTAAGTAGTTGTTTATATTAGGTTAGTTTATTTGTTTTGATATTTTATGTTTCTTCCTTCATCCAAGTATTCTATATCTATTTCAAGGTCAGATTCAGGTAAATAACCTAATGCTTTTTCTGGCCATTCAATCAAACACAATGCCTCACTATTCCAATAATCTCTGCCACCCATATATTCAAGTTCTTCAGGGTCAGCTAAGCGATATAAATCAAAGTGATAAATCTGTCTTTGCTCAATTTGATAAGGTTCGACCAAGGTGTAGGTCGGGCTTTTGACCGTACCTTGATAGCCTAAATGGCGTAATAAGCCGCGTACTAGTGTTGTTTTTCCTGCGCCTAAATCACCATTTAAAAAAACTAAGCCACCTTTGGGAAATTGTTCTGCGATTTTTCCGCCAAATTCCATCATGGCTTTTTCATTGGGGATATGAATGGTTTTTTTCATGGTTAATAATACGAATTTGTTATCATGGGATATGGAATCGAATTATATCATTAATTTAATCTTGCTCAATCAATGGGCGCAGGACTTAGGTTTTCAGCAGTTAGGTATTAGTGATATAGATTTAGCTACCTCTGAACAGCAACTGACCCAGTGGTTAGCAAAAGGCTTTCAAGGTGATATGGAATGGATGAGTCGTCATGGCACTAAGCGTACTCGGCCTGCTGAGCTTGTGCCCGAAACGATTAGCGTGATTAGTGTGAGGATGGATTATCGTCCGCCCGAAACACATGACCCTGAGATGGTTTTAAATCACCCTGAGCTTGGTTATATATCACGCTACGCACTCGGTCGTGATTATCACAAGATGATGCGTAAGCGTTTGCAGAAGCTAGCAAAACAGATTGAGAAAACACTTTTAGACTCTGGGCAGAACAATGATTTCAAATACCGTGTATTTGTCGATAGCGCCCCTGTTATGGAAAAACCCATTGCCGTAAAGGCAGGCTTAGGTTGGCAAGGCAAGCATACAAACGTGCTTAATCAAGAGGCTGGTTCGTGGTTTTTTCTGGGTGAAATTTATACCAATTTACCTTTAACCGCTTCAAAAGCAGAAGAAGATCATTGTGGTGATTGCACCGCCTGTATTGATATTTGCCCGACACAGGCAATCATCAAACCTTACGAATTGGATGCACGTCGTTGTATCTCCTATCTTACAATTGAACATAAAGGCGTGATTGCAGAGGAGTTTCGTCATGCTATCGGTAATCGTATTTATGGCTGTGATGATTGCCAATTGATTTGCCCGTGGAATCGCTTTGCCAATACAGCCGATGATGCTGGCTTCGCTATTCGCCATAATCTTGATGCTGAAAATTTAGTTACTCTTTTTGCTTGGACAGAAGAAGAGTTCTTAAAAAAAATGGAAGGTTCACCCATTAGACGTATCGGCTATGAACGCTGGCAAAGAAATATTGTCATAGCCTTGGGAAATGCACCTGCATCCCAAATGATAAGTGATGCGTTAAGTAATAAGTATGAAATTTCTGGAGAAGTTGTACGTGAGCATATTGATTGGGCACTTAGAGCGGTTAATAAATGACCACTTAAGCAACTAAAATTACCACTTGACCAATTATTGCCCACATTGACTGGAATATGATAAGTTGATGCGGTAGATTCCGTAACACCTTGCAGATGTGTTGATTTTTATATTCATTATGAATAAGAAATTAACACGCCTGCTGAGGACTAATAAATACAATCTCATAAGGCTAACAATAACTAATTATGATTACACTCATTCAAAAAAGCTTACTAACGCTTTTTCTTGTCTCTAGTTTGTTGATACCAGCTTATGCTGAGTTAGACACAAGCACGCTGTACACAGAGACTGAAAAATCGGTTTATCAAATTCGGGTTATCAATAAGCAAACAGGCAAAAAATCAAGTATTGGTTCGGGGTTTGTTGTCAGTAAAGATAATATTCTTGCTACTAACTACCATGTAGTGAGTGAGTACATTAATGACCCTGATGTTTACTCTTTAGAGTATTTATCTACCAACGGAAAAAGTGGCAAGCTTGAGTTAATTGATTTTGACATCGTACATGACTTAGCTATTGTTAAATCTAAACAAGCGATGGGAACGCCACTTAAAATTTCGTTTATTCCTGAAAAGGGGGCAAGCTTGTTTTCTTTAGGAAACCCGATGGATTTGGGCTTTACCATTATTAAAGGCACGAACAACGGCGTTTTACCTAAAGCGGTTGATGGTAATATCTTATTCTCTGGTAGCTTAAACCCTGGTATGAGCGGTGGACCTACTTTGGATAAAGAAGGAAATATTATCGGTGTTAATGTAGCAACATCAGGCAACGACATCAGCTTTCTCGTCCCTGCGGAATATTTAAAAGTAGTGCTCGAAAGGCTAGAAACCAATAGTTTTAAACCTGTTGATGATCGCTTTGCTCATAGCTCAAATCAACTGCGCGATAACTCAAAGAAAATCTTAAATAAAGTATTAGATAACAAGTGGAGCGGTACGAGAATTGGATCATTTGTCGTACCTGCAAAATTAGATAAATCCATCCGTTGTTGGGATGCGAGTAGAAAGCCTAAAAAAGACGACCTCTTTAAAAGCTATTTCACACGCTGCTCGAATGAAGATAATATCTTTATTTCATCTCACTTAACCGTCGGCAGTATTAACTACGAATACCTTTGGTTAGAAACAGATAAACTTAGTCCTGCGCGTTTTTATCGTCGCTATGAAAAATCAAACAGCAGTGTTATAGGAAGCCGAGCAGGGAAACGTGATGTTACCAATTTCTCTTGTCATACTGATTTTACCAAGGTGGCTTCACGTAATTTTAAAACCACCGTGTGTCGTCGAGATTATTTAAAGTACGAAGGCTTAAGCGATATGCTATTCACTACTGCGTTGGTAGGTGAAGAAGACAAAGGTTTTATCTTTAATCTCGACTTTACTGGCACAGATGCTAAGACCTCATTAAACTTATTTAAACGCATGTTGGAGACATTCAAATGGCAGAAGTAATCCTTGAAACCATCCAGCGTGGTGTTCATAGCTATCATAAAATCAACTCATTTCCCGTCACACTAGGGCGCGCATTTGATAACGATATTATTCTTCAAGATGTCACTATTTCAGCACATCACTTAGTGATTGAGCAAGAAGGTGATAAGTATCTGATTAAGAATTTATCAGAGGAAAATGGCACAAAGCTAGAAGGTGAAACACTCGGCACCGAAGCGGTAGAAATTAAAGTACCTGCAAGCTTTCAGTTAAGTAATTTAAAAGCACGCCTACTGGCTACTGATATGCCCGTTGAAGAGACCTATGTACAAAGTTGTAGTGGATTCTTCTGCTTTTTCAGTAGCCCGATTTGGGCAATGTTATTGCTTTTTGCAACCGTTGCTGTGTTTTTTATAGAGCGCTACCTTGAAACGCCCGTTGCTAAAGAACCACTCTACTATCTAAGTAATGTACTGCCTTCGGTTTGGACCTTATTGGGTATTACAGTGATTATTTCAGGCATAACGCGTATCTCAACACATCGTTGGGAAATTATCCCCGCGATTAGTATTGCCTCTTTAGTTTTCTTAGTGCCGCAATTATTTGAATATATTGGACACTTTGTATCTTACCTATTTACCTCTGATTCATTGGGCAGTTGGTTAAAGAATATTGCTAGCTTTATGATAATTCCGCTACTGTTAGCCGTTTTTATAGTGAAAACCATTCATGCAAAATGGCTGCCAGCGTTTGGTATAGCCGCATTGGTGTACTCGCCCTTCCTTGCATATCAAGTTATTGGTTTGGTCGATGATCTGAATTTAAAGTCGGGGTTTTCAGAAATCCCCGCTTATAGCCAAACATTATTGCCAAATGATATGCGCTTGAATAAGACTATCTCACTCGATCAGTTTATTAACGAAGCTGATAAACAAACAACCACAGTTATTCAACAGTTGTTGGTTGAGGCAAAAGAGAAAGAGGCAAAGTCTTAGTTTAGAGGTCACCCCAACGTTGTTGTACAGCAGTAATTCCTGAAATTACTGCTGTTTCAGCACGTAATATTCGCGGCCCAAATTTGATAGTGGATACACCTGTATCCAACATCATCTGTTCTTCATTATCTGTAAAGCCCCCTTCTGGACCAATAAAAAGTGAGACCGATTGATCCTTTTCTAGATCTTTTAAATCAGCTAGTCGATCAACAGCATTTGGCAACATTGCTACATTAAAGCTACTTTTAAGCTCATTATCTATACAATATTCTAAGCTAATCGGCTGTTTTAAAATAGGTAACATAGTGCGACCTGATTGTTCGCAAGCTCCAATAATAATGCCTTGCCAGTGATCCATTTTTTTAGCTAAACGATTGACTTTTATTTTTATAATACTTCTTTCGTTGTACATTGGTTGGATCGTGTTTACACCAAGCTCGACGGCTTTTTGAATTGCTAAATCCATTTTATCAGGTTTTATCATGGCTAAATTGAGCGTAATAGAAAGTGGTGATTCACGATTAATTGCATTAAATGAGTCAAGTATAACGCTTGATTTACGTTTATCGAAGGTGTGAATATGTGCAAAATATTCACCACCGCTTCCGTTAAATAGAATCAGCTTTTCTTCCACTTTTAAGCGTAATACCTGAATCGCATGGCGATGGTTCACAGCAGATAAAGTAAGGGCTTCACCAGAAGAGGAGTATTCTTCAAGATTATCGTTTTGATAGAAGCGAGGTATTTTCATAAATTTGTGTCAGAAGTTAAAAGAGTCTTGGTAAGACTTTGATTAAAATTCATACGGAATGCAACTGATTTAGTATTTTAAACGTTACAATTTAATAACATTAGTTGCAGTTTGTCGGGATTTTAATACCGTACTTTAGCTAACAATAATATTCTTACTAACTAATGCTTTGGTATATTACCATTTGCTGTTATAGTCGGAGGGCATTCCCTTTGGGAATACCCTACACAGTTACTTTCCTCCCTTTTGAAAGTAACGAGTCTAAAAATTTTGAGAGGTTAGAAAAATGGATCAAAAGAAACTTGCAATTATCGCTACAAAAGGAACACTGGATTGGGCTTACCCTCCATTCATTCTTGCATCAACCGCTGCAGCACTTGGTTATGATGTAGAAGTTTTCTGTACTTTTTACGGTTTAAACCTTTTAAAGACAGATGTTGATTCGTTACAGGTTAGCCCACTTGGAAATCCTGGAATGCCAATGAAGATGCCTTTTGGCCCTGGTTGGTTAAGAGAGATCAACTGGAATATTCCTAACATTATTCAATCTAACCTACCTGGTTATGAAGCCATCGCTACGACTTTAATGAAAAAGACAGTTGCTAACAACGGCGTTGCAACAATCGCTGAGCTTCGTGAACTATGTCAAGAAGCTGAAGTTCGCTTCCTTGCCTGTCAGATGACGGTTGAGTTATTTGGCTTTGATGCTGAAAAAGAATTTATTGATGATATCGAATATGTTGGTGCTGCGACATTCTTTGAATTTGCGGGTGATTCGGATATTTGTTTATATATTTAGCGAGCTTCCCATCCAGATGCTTTTCTGGATGGTGAACTTGATTATGTCGGCGTCTGTTTGCCGACCTGTGCGCTAAGATAAATATCAAGAACGGATACTTTCTACAGCGTACAGACATAAAAAAACCAGCTTTAAGCTGGTTTTTTTATGTCTGTATTTAAGCAAAAACATCTGATTGTATTTGTTACTACCAATAACTATAACTATAAGTAGTCTAACAAATCTGAGCTTCGTAGAAAAAAGTGGCAGTTTTTCTACGTTGAATTATTATCAAATTAATCAGAGTCTCATTAAGAATAATTAGGTTCATTGCCTTCTTTCCATTTAATACCACAACCTAAAGAGGCTTTTTGGTTTTCCGGAGATGGCTTTCCTGCCAACAGTGCATCTGCTGCTTCAATCATGTCTTTTCCTGTTACTGGTGTATCTTGGTTGGGACGCGCATCATCAAATTGACCACGATAAAAAAGTTTATGATCTGCATCAAACATAAAAAAGTCTGGCGTACAGGCCGCTTGATAGGCTTGTGCAGTTGATTGCGAGTCATCAAAAAGGTAGGGGAAGGTGTAGCCAAATTCTTTTACATCTTCAACCATTTTTTCAGGGCTATCATCAGGATAATTTGCCACGTCGTTAGCGTTAATGGCGATTACTTGTAACCCTTTTGCCTGATAGTCTTTTGCAAATTGCGCGAATTCTTTTTTCATTAAAATCACGTAAGGACAATGATTACAAATAAAGGCAAGCAGAACAGGCTTGCCTTTAAAATCTGATAAAGAGACCTGCTCATTAGTCGCAGGGTTTAGTAAAGAAAACTTAGGAGCAACAGTGCCAAGTTCTAACATGGTTGAAGGTGTACGAGCCATAATTTAAATCCTTTTAGAAATTTTTAGCATAATACCGCATTATCAGAGCAAGCTGTATTTTCCACACTTTTATATGAGAGCTGGTAAGATAATATGTAAATTTTACCGGTTAATAAAATATGAAAATAATATCAGCAAACACAAATGGCATACGCTCAGCGGGTAGAAAAGGTTTTTTTGATTGGTTAGAAAAACAAGACGCTGATGTGGTTTGCATTCAAGAAACCAAAGCACAGGTTCATCAACTTGAAGACCCAATGTTTCATCCAGGTTTTAGCTATTACCACGATGCTGTTAAAAAAGGCTATAGCGGGGTGGCACTGTATTGCAAAAAAGAACCTGATGAAGTTATTGTAGGCATGGGTAATGAAGAATTTGATTATGAAGGGCGCTATATTGAAGCGCGCTTTGGTAACCTGAGTGTAATCTCTTTATACATGCCGTCAGGCTCTGCAAAAGAAATACGTCAACAAACAAAGTACCGTTGTATGGATTATTTTATGCCGTTAGTAAAAACAGCACAGCATGAGACTATGCAAGGGGTTGATCTAAAAGAGCTATTGGGAAAAGTTGACGATGAAATGGCGTTTGCAAAACCAAAAAGTGATTTCTTGATCCAACAAATGCTCGATTCAGGCAGAGATTACATTATTTGTGGCGACTGGAATATTGCACATAAAAATGAAGATATTAAAAACTGGAAAGGCAATAAGAAAAACTCAGGATTTTTACCCGAAGAACGTGCTTGGTTTGACGTACTCTTTGATGACTATAAATTTGTCGATGC
>JAZGFW010000280.1:0-3731 GCA_036479895.1 Cocleimonas sp.
AGCATAACAAATGCATCCAATAAGTTACAAAAAGACGCCAGTCACAGTATGAAAACTTTTAGTAATGTGAGTAATAAACTACAACGAGATACGAGTAAAACCTTAGGGCTGATTGATAAAACCTTAAAATCAACCCTTAGTGAAGATTCTGCGTTGCAATATCGATTACAACAACTGATTAATGACTTAAGTGAAGCATCTAACTCATTCTCGGTATTAGCTGACACCATTCAACGTAAACCAAATTCTGTGATAATTGGAAAATAAAAGCTTTTTATCCTGAAGGGCAGGAAGAACACGAAGATAGAATACACAGACTTCCAGAATCTAGCTAGACATCACTTTCTGCTTGATTGTTTGGATTAGAGTAAAAGAAGTCAAAGAGTTTTAAGCATTAGTTTTCTTCTTCGTGAACTTCGTGTCCTTCGTGGTAGAATATTTTTTGAATTTAGTTATCAATAAAGTAACCACCCATAAGCCATGAAAAAAATATCTTTAATTTTATTACTGCTCAGTAGCCTCAGTGCCTGCTCCAGTGTTTTAAATACACCCGACTCTGCATTGGGTGGTACTCACTTTTATTCATTAGTTGCTCTTGCCCCCGTTAGTACAGCAAATAAAAACCAACAACGCTTTGGCATCGGCCCTGTAGAAATCCCACGGTTATTAAATCGTCCTCAAATAATCTCGCGCAAAGACAATACTGAGATTTTAATGGCTGAAAAGCACCAATGGGGTGGTTCGTATAAAGAAGAGCTAACCCAAGCTTTAATTGATAATTTATCCAAGCTATTAAATACCGATAATATTGAACAATACCCGTGGAAGTTTTCCTTCAAACCAGCCTATAGTGTGCGCATTGATATTGAGCGCTTTGATGGACAGTTAGGTAAAGCCGTAACTTTAAAAGCACGTTGGCGTTTGTTTAAAGGCGAAAAGGAAGTACTGGTAAAACGCAGTGTGATTACAGTAGCAATTAAGGGTCGAGGGTATACGGCTTATGTTAAGGCGCAAAGTCGAGCGCTAGCACAATTGAGCGAGACAATTGCTTCAAAAATCACTCATGAATAATTTGTAATAATTAATTTGTCTTATCCACTTGTTTAAGGTAAAAGTTACAATTGAATCTAATAAAATCATGAGAAAATCAATACTATTGCTATCACTTTTAACGTTTATAAGCGCCTGTACAACACCATCAACAATGCTAAAAAATAAAAGAACAGGTCAAATTGTGGAATGTGGTGGAACTGCGGATGGTTCTTTAACAGGCGGAATGATTGGCTATAGCATTCAAAAGTCTAACGATGAAAAATGTGTATCTCGCTATTTAAAGCAAGGCTTTACTAAAGTTAAATAAATCTTTTAACGCCTCTCTACTTCAGAGAGCGATAAGAAACCTCTACTACAAGTGCTTGCGCGTATACCGATAATGCCCTGTCATGGGATATGCAAATAAAATATCATCAATTTCAGGTCCATTATTAATATTATGCACAATCATTTTTCGCCTTGGGTCAGCGCGTGATGGCTTATTAACCACTATGCCAATATGAGGAGACTTCCCCGGTGGAACGTGCCACGTCACAATATCCCCCACCTTATAATCAAAAGGGTTTCGGGTAACCGGTACTGAAGCCCCGCGACGTGAAAAATATTTACGTAAATTAGTCACCCGACGATGATCGATATTAGCGTCAGGTTCACTCAAGCCCCACTGCTTAGGATAACTACCAAAAGAGCGCTTCATATCTCTATGCACTTCTTTTTGTAAATCGATACCTAACTTACGGTATGAGCGAATAACCACATCCGTACAAACGCCTCTGTTTGCTGGTACATCGCCATTAGGATAGCTGATTTTGTAATAAGAACCATCGTATCGAACCTTAGAGCGTAAGCGACCTAATGCAGCACCAGATAACTTATTAGCAAAAGGTCCAGAGGCGACATGCCTACCTTTATAGACACGGCTTTTTTTATTGGTACGGCGTTTTACGTAGCGCCTTTTTGCTACGTGCTTTCTAGCACGTGGGCTCACTCTTCTCTTTACATGGCGACTCTTTTTATTTACCCGTCTCTTAGCAACATGTTTTCTATTAGGTTTTGCTCTGGGCCTTTTCTGTTGCGCCCTCGCTCTGGCGCTTTTGATCGCATGGTTATTCTTGGCTGAAACATCTTCAAACTCTAAGTTAAGTTCAGAACAAGCCACTAAACTGCCTAAAACAACAAGCAGTATTGCAAGTGACAATATTTTTTTGAGCATGCTAAAGACCTTTATTTTAAAAAGAAGAAACAGTTTAATGAAACCGTTCATGAGCCAAGCTAAAACACTATTAGAGACCTTTTTACTCGTCATCTGATTCGTGCAAAGGTCTCTATCAATTGCGAGTAGGTGTAATAATAAACCAAAAGTATGCTACACCATAAAAAGACTTATAAACAAGTTAAAGGGTTAAATATGAGCAAGTAATTTAATTAGTTAGCGTCCAGAAACAGACCTTTTTGAGAATGAATCAGGTGCGTAATATTGTGACTACTGCATATGGGTGTTTGGTTATTCTCAAACAACTAGATGTAGTGGTTGCAAGATTGCGTACATGAGGCGTTCTCAATTGGTATGCTTTCCGGATGGTAACTAATTAACTATCATGCTATGAGGATAATATTAGCAAGTTACGTTCTCTCTCTCAGAGGCTTCGCAAAAGTCCCTCTGTAGGTTGGCGCTGAGCTTGCGAACTTGCGAAGCCAACAAGAAGACTAAAAAGAGCATCTCAAGACTTTAGCAGTGTGCAATTAACGCAAGTCTTTTAGTTTTGGGATCCAGCCTCCTAGCCCCTTGATGAGTCGAGCCTGACACCTAATAGCAGCTTTAAACTACATCCTTGATAACAAATGAAATGAATGAATTATGCAGAAGTCTCGGGCTAAAGTTTCGATAATGATTTTCGAATATCGGTAATTGTCATGTAGAGTTTACTTGGTGTATCTAAAAAACATTCAAACCCAAACTTTTTATAAAATTCAATCGCACCTTCTTTTGAGTCAACAACGACTAATGGGAATGCAACAGTTTCGCTCGCTTGTAGTAGTTTTCTTAGTGAATCAATTAAAAGCCATTCACCGTAGCCTTGCTTAAAATATCGCTTATCAACAGCGAGTCTTGCAATAAGCCCCGCAGAATGAACATTTGTATGTTTCTTCTGAAGCTGTTTGGGTAATAAAGCTAGATCCAGAGAAGCCATTGTTAAAGTGTAATAACCTATTATTTGCCTAGTGTTTCTAACATCTTCTAAAACATAGGTACGGGTGTTATCTTTTAATGTTTGTTGACTTGCCATTACACGCAAATAGTTATTTAAAGCATCAACACCACAGTTAAAGTCTTTTCGATTATGATTTTTCTTGTCAAGATGCACAGTATTCATAACTGTTCTTTGTCACTGTAACGTTGGGCAGCTTGCTGTAATCGAGCATTGGGCTTGGCTTCAGAATCAAGAGCATCAATAAGCAACATAGCATCATGTTTTGTTAAATTTAAAGTTTTTTCATGCGCTAAGATTTTTTTTGCTTTTTCGACTGCGGCATTTAAAACAAAAGAATTAATACTTGAAATTCCAGAAATAGCAGCGGCTTGTTGCAAAAGTTCCTGTGTATCAAAATCAACTCTAGCCGTAATGCGCGGTAAAGTGGTAGCCATGAAAATATACTCCTCTAATAAGTGTTGTTTT
>JAZGFW010000281.1:0-3137 GCA_036479895.1 Cocleimonas sp.
TGATGAAGGACAAAGTTCTTTTCTGATTGAATCAGATAATGCAGCCTATTACTATCAAAAACAAGCTGGAGGCTTTTCAAGCCTTGTTGATAATGATGGGAATGACTGGATTTCTTATCATCCTGAAATTTCAGGCGTTTCAGGTGCTGCCAATCAATTTAGAGGGCTTCCAAACCTGGTTTCTCCTGCTAATGGTGGACATTTTCACCCAGGAGCCACGTCTGTAATAAGTGTTTTGATACATGAAGGTCCATTGAAAGCAACTATTGAATCTATTACTAATGATGGTCTTTGGAAAGTTCAATGGGAGTTTTTTCCTAAATTTTCTCGTATGACTGTCAATTTGGCCGAAAAAAACTTTTGGTTTTTATACGAAGGAACACCGGGTGGCACGCTTGATACATCAGATTTTGTGATGCGTTCTAATGGTATTCAGAATTCAGTTAATGCTTCGTGGACGAGTGATATCAATGACCCAGAATGGCTATATTTTTCTGATCCTAATATCGGGAGTGGTCGATCTTTATTTTTAGCGCATCATAATGATGATAGTGAAGTAGACTCTTATCGCCCGATGGATTCAGCTAATGATCTACAAATGACGGTTTTTGGCTTTGGTAGAAATGTTCTTAATAGTTTAATTGATAAAAATCAAACACATCAATTTACCATAGGTCTGACGGATTCTACAGATTTTGCTAATACATCAGCAACTATAGAATCTGCCTATAACACTATTACTGCTGTTATTACGGCTAATAACCTAAATCCAGAAACGCCGACAGATAGCACACCACCTGTGATGAGTGCTATTAATACAGCTGTTACAGAAACTACAGCTGTTATCACTTGGACAACAGATGAACCATCTATTGGTGTAGTGAACTATGGCATAAACAATAGCTATGGAATAAATGCAGCAGATACCAATACGGTTTTAGCTACAGTGCACAGTGTTACGTTAAATAATTTAACAGCCGCAACTGAATATCATTTTGAAGTAGTGTCTACTGATGAAAGCTCTAATAGTAGTATGTCTCAAGACCATGTTTTGATAACAAACCCACCTCCAAGTACAGGAGGAGAGCTTGTGGCTCATTGGTCTTTAAGAGAAGGGACAGGGGTCACTGTTAATGATAATACTGCTAATGGTCATAATGGTCATAATGGAACACTGATTAATGGACCTATCTGGAGTGGCAATGAATTAATCTTCGATGGTGTTAATGATCACGTTAATGTAGGATCATTTGATATATCTGGAGAAGCGTTAACACTCACAGGCTGGGTTAAATCTGATGATTTGGGAAGTTGTGGATTTTTTAAGGATTGCCGGATTGTTTCTAAAGCCAGTGGCACTTCTGAGCAGAATCATTACTGGATGATCAGTACCATTAGAGTAGGCAGTGCAACACGTCTGCGTTTTCGCCTTAAAGCAGGTGGGGTGACCAGTACGCTTATTGCTTCATCAGGTAATTTGACTAGTGGAGAACTGTTTCACGTTGCAGCGACATACGATGGTACGACCATACGTTTATATAAAGATGGGATTGAAGTAGGTAGCCTTGCAAAATCTGGCAGTCTTGATGTCAATAATACGGTAAATATATGGATTGGAGATAACCCTCCTGTTTTAGGTACTCGCCGTCCCTGGAAAGGTTTAATTGCAGACATCCGAGTTTATCAAAAAGCATTGACGGCAATAGAAGTGAATGCCGTTAAAGATATTGAGATAAATACGGTGGATACTACACCACCTACAATCGTAGGAACTGTCAATGCAGCCATCACAGATACATCTGTCACCCTAACATGGACAACAGATGAACCGTCGACAAGTACAGTGAACTATGGTGGAAGTATTCCCTACAGCAATACCGATGAAACTGATAGCACTTTAGCGACCAGTCACAGTGTTACATTAAGTGATTTGACATTAAATTCTGAATATCATTTTGAAATTGTGTCTACTGATGGAAGCACAAATAGCAATACTTCTCTGGATCAGACATTTACAGCTACTATTGCTGCAGATACCACACCGTCTGTGGTAAGCAATATTCAAACAACTGTCACAGATACAACGGCAGCTATTAGCTGGACGACGGATGAACCAACCAATGGTGCAGTGAACTATGGTACAGATAATAGTTATGGTGCTGATGCAGTAGATGCAAACACAATTTTGGCAACATCTCACAGTGTAACGTTGAGTGGTTTAACAGCAGAGACTGAATATCACTTTGAAGTTGTGTCTACTGATGGAAGTACTAATAGCAGTATTTCTCCAGATCAGATATTGATGACAACCACAGCATCATCTGTAAATGTAGGCCTAGTAGCACATTGGTCTTTAGATGAAGGATCAGGAACAGTAGGCAGTGATAGAACTGGCAACAGTCATGATGGAACACTGATTAATGGGCCTGTCTGGAATGGTAATGACCTTGTCTTTGATGGAGTTAATGATTACGTGACTGTAGGGTCATTTGATATATCTGGAGAAGCATTAACCCTTACAGGATGGGTTAAGTCTGATAATCTGGGAAGCTGTTCTTCTTATAGAGACTGCCGTATTATCTCTAAAGCCAGCGGAACCTCTGAACAAGATCATTACTGGATGATCAGTACCATTAGAGTAGGCAGTACAACTCGCTTACGATTTCGACTTAAAGCAGGTGGTTCAACCAGTACACTTATTGCCTCGTCAGGTAATTTGACGAATGGAGAATTGTTTCATGTTGCAGCGACATATGATGGTGCGACCATGCGTTTATATAAAGATGGTGTTGAAGTGGGTAGCCTTACAAAAATAGGGAATATCGATGTCAATAATTCAGTTGATGTCTGGATTGGAGATAATCCCTCTGTTGCAGGTACTCGTCCATGGAAGGGAGTAATTTCAGATGTTCGGATTTATCAGACAGCATTGACAGAAATAGAAGTAAATACCATTAAGGATTTGCTCTGTACATGACAAAAAATCAGAATGTTGCTGACGCCCTATTGATTACAGCATTTGGAGGAGCCTGACACAGCAAAGAAATCAATTGTTTCATCATTTTTTTTGATTGGGCAACGCCATTAAACAGTTCTGAGCGAAGACAATCGAACCCATATCTGAAAATGCTTTGTGC
>JAZGFW010000282.1:0-3159 GCA_036479895.1 Cocleimonas sp.
GCGCCAGCAGGCTCAGGCTTATCAGCAACCATAGCCTCGGTAGTAATAATCAAGCCAGAAACCGATGCTGCATTTTGAAGTGCTGCACGAGTTACTTTAGTAGGATCAAGAATTCCCATCTCAAGCATGTCGCCGTACTCAGCAGTACGTGCGTTGTAGCCGAAGCTTCCTGCACCGTTTTTAACTGCATTAATAACTACTGATGCTTCGTCACCTGCGTTTGTACAGATTTGACGTAGTGGCTCTTCCATCGCACGTAGCGCGATTTTTACGCCCATGTCTTGGTCGTGGTTCTCACCAGTTAGGTCTGTGATTTCTTGTAATGCACGTACTAGCGCTACACCACCACCTGCTACTACACCTTCTTGAACCGCTGCGCGTGTTGCATGAAGTGCATCTTCTACGCGGGCTTTCTTTTCTTTCATTTCTACTTCTGTTGCTGCGCCTACTTTGATGACTGCAACACCGCCAGCTAGTTTAGCCACACGCTCTTGAAGCTTCTCTTTGTCGTAGTCTGATGTTGTTGTCTCTAGCTGTGCGCGAATCATATCTACACGGCCTTTGATTTCATTTACATCACCAGCACCGTCGATGATTACTGTGTTTTCTTTGTCTACAACGATACGCTTAGCAGAACCTAAATCTTCCATCGTTACTGCTTCTAGGCTTAGACCCACTTCTTCAGAAATTACTTTACCGCCTGTTAATACAGCAAGATCTTCTAGCATCGCTTTACGGCGATCACCAAAACCAGGTGCTTTAACGGCTGTTACTTTTACGATACCGCGCATATTGTTCACAACCAATGTTGCTAGTGCTTCACCGTCAATGTCTTCTGCAATGATTAATAGTGGTCTGCCTGCTTTAGCAACACCTTCAAGTGCTGGTAGCAAATCACGGATGTTTGAGATTTTCTTATCGTGTAATAGTACGAAAGGCTCATCAAGCTCTGCCGTCATATTCTCTTGATTATTCACGAAGTATGGCGATAAGTATCCACGATCAAACTGCATGCCTTCAACAACGTCTAGCTCGTTATCAAGCGCTGTGCCTTCTTCAACTGTGATAACGCCTTCTTTGCCAACTTTATCCATTGCATCTGCGATGATGTCGCCAATGCTGGTGTCTGAGTTTGCAGAGATTGAACCTACCTGTGCGATTGCTTCTGAATCTTCACAAGGCTTTGACATTGCTTGTAGCTTTTCAACCGCAGCGGTAACTGCTTTGTCGATACCACGCTTAAGATCCATTGGATTCATGCCTGCAGCAACTGACTTCATGCCTTCGCGAACAATCGCTTGTGCTAAAACTGTTGCTGTAGTTGTACCGTCACCTGCGATGTCATTAGTTTGTGAAGCAACTTCCTTCACCATTTGTGCGCCCATGTTTTCGAATTTATCTTCTAAGTCGATTTCACGTGCAACTGACACACCGTCTTTTGTAATCGTCGGCGCACCGAATGATTTATCTAAAACAACATTACGACCTTTTGGACCTAATGTAACCTTAACTGCATTTGCTAAGATGTTTACGCCTTCAACCATGCGAACGCGCGCGTCATCTCCAAATAATACTTCTTTAGCCATTTCTTCGTACCTTTTGTTGGTAACTACTTAGATCACTTTTAAAGCAATCTGGCAGCTTGTTAATTTGTGTTAAATTTTAAAATTAGTTATTTATTACTTAATAATCGCTCAGCAAGTTTAGCTTTTGTTTCAGAACAAGGCGCTTTCGAACGGAGAATGAGGAGCATATAATAATATGTGACTCATTCGAGTATCGGAAGCAACGCAGTGCTGGGACAAAAGATGAATTTGCTGAGTGATTATTATTCGATGACTGCTAGAATATCTTCTTCTTTCATCATCATTAGCTCTTCACCATCAACTTTCACGGTAGTACCCGCGTATTGACCGTATAAAACTTTATCGCCAACTTTCACATCCATTGCGCGTACGTCACCGCCGTCTGTGATTCTGCCATTGCCTGCTGCGATGATTTCACCGTTGTTTGGCTTTTCACCATTTGCACTATCAGGAATAATGATTCCGCCTGTGCTAACCTTTTCTTCTTCTGCTGGACGAACTAAAACACGGTCGTGTAAAGGACGAATTGTCATGTGTAACTCCTTAAAAAAGTACATTATTGTACTTGTTAAATTTTAGCGAGCTTTCCATTTTATTGTTTAAAATGGTGAACTCGATTATGTCGCTGGTTTCATCAGCGACGTTATATCAGTAATAATAGTGCTAAGATAATAGCGCTTCTAGCACTCTAGCTTAGTGACTGCTAATGATAGGGGTTAGGAAGGTGATTTCAAGGATTATTAGTAAATTATTTTTTATCACGGGGTAAGATAATTGGATTGTCATCAATTTCGGTATACTCACCTTCGACAACATTTGACTCTTTTTTACTCGTTGCACTGTAAGATGCGCTACTCCCAAAGCCACCCATTTTCACATTGATGCCCGCCTTAACCTTATCTGCAGAGCGTTTAATAATCTGCTTAGCAATGGTTTGGCGACTAAAAGGCAATAAACACAAAAAACCCATCGTATCGGTAACAAACCCTGGGGTCATTAATAATGCGCCACCCACAGCGAGCAGTACGCCTTCAATCATCTCTTGTGCGGGAACTCTTCCTTGTCCGATATTTCGTTGCAAACGTGTTAATGTAGACAAACCTTGTTGGCGCAACAAGCCTGCACCAATGACTGCGGTTAAAACCACCAGAATAATCGTAGGAAATATACCGATAACATCCCCTACTTTTAATAGAAAGAAAATTTCTATTATAGGAATGATTAAAAATAAGACAGCAAAAATAGTAGTAGAGCGCATTAGGTTAGCTTACAACATCTCAGGATCCAAAGAAGACTTTTCTCCCATAAAAGCCCTGATCGAACCTACCTTATTTGAAATTATGAAAGTTAAATTGAGGACTTTGCACGAGTCGGATGACGAATGAAAATGCTGAAATTGAGTTTTTAAAAAATACGGTATGCTGTTCATTCTCCTGCAAGCTATCTTATATAATAATAACGAGGTAACTTATTCAGCATAACTAAAGGTACTTAACCTTATGAACGACGAATACCAGTACAAAGAAAGAGAAATCAAAAAGAACCCAGCCAATGAATTTCGATTAGGTGAAGG
>JAZGFW010000283.1:0-4074 GCA_036479895.1 Cocleimonas sp.
CTAAACATCCGCATCCATGGGCTATCCTCACCCCAGTCATCCGGCGTCCAAGAGTTGGTCGCTGTACGAATCACGCGTTCAGGGTGGGGCATCATAATGGTGAAACGACCATCAGTATTTGATAAGCCTGTTATACCAAGCTTTGAGCCATTAGGGTTTTCGGGGTACATATTGGTTGGGTTGCCAGCATTATCAATATAACGGACACTTACAAACCCATTTTTCACAACATCTTTAGCATTGATGTTGTTCATGAAAACCGCTCGGCCTTCGCCGTGAGCATTAGCTACAGGTATTTTTGTTCCTTGCATATTTTTAAAGAAGATTGAAGGTGACTCCATAATCTCTACCATGGTGACACGCCCTTCAAATTGCTCTGATTCGTTACGGTGAAACTCAGGCCAATGACTAGCACCCGGTATCATGTGGCGTAGGTGCGAGAACATCTGACAGCCATTACACACGCCTAAACCGAATACATCTTTGCGCTCAAAGAACGCAGTAAATTCATCTTTAGCGCGTGGGTTATGTAGAATTGTTTTTGCCCAGCCTCCGCCAGCGCCTAAGACATCACCGTATGAGAAACCACCACAAGCCACCATGCCTTTAAAATTATCGAGCGAGGTTCTGCCAGAGATAACATCTGTCATGTGTACGTCAATAGCTTTAAAACCAGCTCGATCAAAGGCGACTGCCATCTCTTGTTGCCCGTTAACACCTTGGTCACGCAAAATAGCGACTTCGGGTCGGGCGCCAATATTGATGTAAGGTACAGAAATATCTTCATTAATATCAAAGCTGGTGTGTGCAAATAAGCCACCGTCGTGATAATCATCCAGTTTTTCAAACTCTTGTTGCGCACATTCGTCATTATCGCGCAGGGCTTGCATGTGATAGCTGGTTCTCGACCAGATTTTTTGTAATTCAACACGGCTATTTTTGTAAATATCTTGATGCGCCCAGCTAAAGCTGATTTCATCATCTTCATTGAGCTTGCCGATAATGTGTGAACAACTACCCAGTTCTGCTTCGCGCAAAGCGGACATGACTTCTTCACAGTCATTATGATGTACCTGAATAACGGCACCAAGCTCTTCATTAAAGAGTGCCTCAAGCGGGGTTTTACCCAAATCATCAAGATGAATATTAATACCGGTATGACCGGCAAACGCCATTTCTGTCAAGGTCGCTAATAGACCACCGTCAGAGCGATCATGGTACGCCATAATTTTGTCTTCTTGGTTGAGTAGCTGTATCACTTTGAAGAAGTTAATCAGCGCATCAGCATCATTTAAATCAGGGGCGTGCGCACCGACTTGAGAATAAACCTGCGAAAGCGCCGAAGCTGCCATACGATTTTTGGCTTTTCCTAAATCAATTAAGATCAGGTCACTATCCCCTTTGTCTGTTCTAAGCTGTGGTGTTAAGGTTTTACGCACGTCTTCAACAATTGCAAAACCGGTAATAATTAAAGATAAAGGCGCAGCCATTACATGATGTTCTACACCGTCAGCACTATGTTGATCCCAGACTGTTTTCATAGAGAGTGAATCTTTGCCAACAGGAATCGCAATACCGAGCTTCGGGCAAAGTTCTTCACCGACTGCTTTTACCGTATCAAAAAGGGCTGCATCTTCACCTTCAAAACCTGCTGCCGCCATCCAGTTTGCGGATAAATAAATATCAGAGATTTTATTAATGTTAGCCGCCGCAATATTAGTAATAGCCTCACCTATTGCCATACGCCCAGAAGCCTCGGGGGAAACCAATGCAATCGGCGTACGTTCACCTAATGCCATTGCTTCACCGTTATACCCGACATAATCTGCACAGGTTACAGCCACATCGGCAACGGGTACTTGCCAAGGCCCCACCATTTGGTCGCGATTAACCATGCCTGTGATTGAGCGATCGCCAATGGTCACTAAAAATGATTTTGAAGCAACAGTTGGTAAACTTAAAACACGTTCAATCGCCTCATCGAGTTTAATGTCATTCAATTCGATTTCTGGTTTATGAAAAGTTTTATGATGCACATCGCGTAGCATTTTAGGTGGCTTGCCGAGTAACATATCCATCGACATATCAACGGGTGGAACAGGGCTATTTTCAAACAAAGCATCGCCCACCAATAAGTGAGGCTCTTCAGTTGCTGAACCCACTACGGCATATATCGCACGTTCACGTTCACACAGCGCTTTAAAGGCATCTAACTTATCGGCTTCGATGGCAAGTACATAGCGCTCCTGTGCTTCGTTACACCAAATTTCCATCGGTGACATGCCAGGCTCATCATTGGGTACGCTACGTAATTCAAACTTTCCCCCACGACCTGCATCATTCACAATTTCAGGAATGGCGTTGGATATGCCACCAGCACCGACATCATGAATCCACAAAATAGGGTTGTCATCGCCCATTGCGACACAACGGTCAATCACTTCTTGCGCACGACGTTCCATCTCTGGGTTGCCACGTTGCACTGATGCAAAATCAAGCGACTCTGCAGAAGTTCCACTTGCCATAGAAGATGCTGCGCCACCGCCCAACCCAATTAACATTGCTGGGCCACCTAATACAATAATTGGTGTGTCTACAGGGACTTCTTTCATCTCAATATTGTTAGGTCGGATATTACCGACACCGCCTGCCAGCATAATAGGTTTATGATAACCACGAAGTTCTGTGTTAGAAGATGCACCAGGTACTTCCGCTTCATAAGTTCTAAAATAACCGGTCAAACAAGGGCGACCAAATTCGTTATTAAACGCGGCGGCGCCAATCGGGCCTTCCAACATAATATTTAGCGCACTATCAATGCGCGCTGGTTTGCCGTGATCTTTCTCCCACGCGTGGGTGTAGTTTGGAATTTTTAAATTTGAAACTGAAAAACCACACAAACCCGCTTTAGGTTTTGAGCCGTTGCCCGTCGCACCTTCATCACGAATCTCACCGCCCGAACCTGTCGCCGCACCAGGGAAAGGTGAAATAGCCGTAGGGTGGTTATGTGTTTCAACCTTCATCAGCATGTGTACGGCTTCTTCGGTATAGCCATATTCTTTTGATGTGGGGTTAGGGAAAAAACGTGTTGCTTGGCTGCCTTCAACCACTGAAGCATTGTCGTGATACGCCGACAACACACCTTCAGGTGATTGCTTGTGGGTATTTTTAATCATGCCAAATAAGGTTTGGTTTTGCTTTTCACCATCAATCACCCAGTCGGCATTAAATATTTTATGACGACAATGCTCTGAGTTCGCCTGTGCAAACATCATCAATTCAACGTCAGTAGGATTTCGTTTTAGTTGAGCGTAATTTTCCGCTAGATAATCAATTTCATCATCAGACAGCGCTAGGCCTAAATCAATATTAGCCTTTTTTAAAGCAGCAATAGCAACAGGATGGTTATCAGAATCACTATCATCGTCAAACTCTAAATCAATAATTTGCAGGGGAGCAGGTTCTGCATCACTAAATAAAGCTTCTGCCTCATCATAATCTTCCATCACCGTTTCAATCATACGATCATGTATTAAATCACGAATGAATAATTGGCGGTCGCTGGTTAAGGTTTCAAAGTTATCTTGATGCTCAATATAATAAGCGATACCGCGCTCAACTCGGTTCACTGAACTTAAACCACAATTATGTAAAATATCGGTGGCTTTGCTCGACCAAGGTGAAATCGTACCCAAACGGGGCACAACCAAAAACAAATCACCCACAGGTTCGTGTTTATCCTCAGGCTCTACACCACTGTCGCTGTAAGTGAGCAGTGACTCTAAGGTGCTGTGCTCTTCCTCGGATAAGGTCTGGGTGGTTTTAACAAAATGCCAATAGCGGGCATGAATATCAGTGACCTCTGGCATAGAATTTTGCAGAGTTTTTAGTAACTTATCTTTTTTAAAATCAGAAAAAGCGCGACTACCGGGGAGAGTTAACATGCTCATTAAAACCTTTTAGTGGGTTAGTTTTTGAATGTTGAAGGGGTAAGTCGCTATGATAAAACAATTTGAAAGAAGGTAGTGCTTTTTTTAAAGTTAATTTAACTTAAATTGAGATCTCTCGTATAAA
>JAZGFW010000284.1:0-10520 GCA_036479895.1 Cocleimonas sp.
TAAAGCGCTACGTGGTTTCGTCCGTTCTCTTTAGCAACAAACATCGCCTCATCCGCATATTTTAGGAGTTGATCGAGTGTAATCACCCCATCAATATCATAATCAGAAGCACCAATTGATAAGCTAAGTTTTATCGTATGTTTATGCCACACGATAGGGGTATTTTGAACCGTTTGACGAAGCTTTTCTGCATATTCAAATAGCGCTTGTTCTGTTGGATTTTTAACATAAACCACAAATTCATCTCCACCCAAACGAGCGGGAAGCCCAATTCCTTGTACGGATTCATGTAGTATTTTTGAGATATGCTTAAGCGCTAAATCACCTGCATCGTGACCATATTCATCATTGATGAACTTAAATTTATCCACATCAATAAGAATAATACCAATGCGCTGATTAGAGGCTTGGCGTAACAACTTTTCCATTGTCATTTCAAAATAACGTCTATTAGCAATTTTAGTCAAATGATCTTTTGTACTAATCGTGTAGAGATATTTATTGGTAGCAGTTAATTTTGCCGTTGCCTTTTTAATATCATTACTCAGGTTGTAGTTCATTTTCTTAACTTTATTATTTGAACTTTGTAATCGTTGTATCAATGCAGAAATCGCCGCATACATTTGGCGAATTTCTAAAGGAGCACTGCTGGGTGCATTACCCAATGAGGTAAAGGTGTCTGATCGTATACGCGCTTCACGTGCTTTTACCGCAAGTTCATTGATAGGAGCAGTTATTTTCTGTGTTAGAAAATGAGCAATTATTAATGATATTAAAATACCGAACCCCAACCATATTGAGACTGTTTTAACGACTTTTTTAACTTGGAAGCCTAACTCAGAAATAGGCTGAGAAACTAAAATACTCCACCCAGGGTTTTCTATTTGTGTCACACCTGCAACCATTTCAGTATCTAAATAAGATGAATCAAAGTAAATAATATCTGCTGTTTCTTTCGATTTATCATTATTATCTTCTTTAGATTGATTTAACAAGCTAACAATATCAGCACCAGTGTAGCTATGTATTTCATCTTCCCACTCTTCATTGGGGTGAGCAACAACTTGGTTCTTTTGATCTAGAATTGTGCAGCGACCCTTTTCACCAAATGCTATTTTAGAGCACATATCCCTAAAAAACTTTAGGCTGTATTCTACGAGTAGAACACCTTTTTTATTCATGTAAGTATCAACAACATTCTGCTTTAAAAGAACAACTGGTTGGTCACTGATAGTACTTTTAAATGCCGGAGAAATAGCATTTTTTGTATAATAATTACCATAAGTAGCAAGGTTTTTTGCCCTTGAGCCCCCATCGTAAGCTAGTTTTATATCTGTTAACTTCTTAAACTGTGGAGCAATGGCTACCTGTGAAGTAGAACTACCCTCAGGAATAAAGGTTATAACAACAATGTTTTCATTCGGCTCAATATATTCATCAAGATGTGATTGTATTTCTTTTGCCTCACTAGGGTCTAACCTAGCTAACTCTTTTGATAATGGCTTCAATGACTGTTGTTGCGATGAAAAGAATAGATTCACCGTACTCTCAAGGTTTTTAGCCAAAAAGCGGTGCTTTTCAAGAATATCTTGTTGAACGCTCCCCCATGATTCTTGGGTTAAGCTGGTTGCCAAAAAGCCTAGCGGTACGAGCATTACAATAATCAAGCTACTCATCACTAATAGTGAAATAGACTTATTAAAGTAATTACGCAAATAGCTAAAAGGCGCTTTTATTATTGATATCATGGATTTAAAATTTAATTATTTTTATAAAGATATTTTATACTGTCGTGACTTAACGAAAGATGAATAAGCCTGTAATTAACTAGTTTATTGCTTTTGAAGGCTCACCAAGAGCCCAAAAGTACATCGCTACGTTTCCGAAGGAAATGTCGATGTTGGTTGAAGCAAAGGATGCACACTTTTTATAATAAGAAACTTAGACTCAACTAATCCTAAAACTCACCAAGATCCAATAGTTACGCTCTAATAATTGAATTACCACATTTAAAAAAATCTAAGTCACTAAAAATGCATCACTGAGTTCCCTAGGGAATGTGAAGTGGGGTTGAAGCAAAAAATAAAATTTGAAGGTGCAAGGCAAACGTTGTATAAAATAAGGGGATATTTAAATCATTATAAATAAAGCTAGTGAGCTAGCCTTTTTGTTGTTTAAAATGGCTAGCTCAATTGTTCAGCAATATTTGTAAGACCGTTTACAATTCAAACGGAAACTCGTTACAACGCGTTCTAATAATTGAGTTCCATTTGTTGCACAGTCGCAAGCTCACTAAAATTCCCCAGTAGCCCCTGCTTCCATAATATCTAAAATAACTTGTTTAACTTTTGTTGCTTCTTTAAATAGTTTGTCAGGTAGGGTTTTTCCACCAAAAATCATCATATCCATATCTAAAGCATATAACCAAAGTTTACCTTTTTTATCTTCGACCATGGCAATACGACAAGGAAGATAAGCAGAGAAAGCATCCGAGTATTCAACCATCGTCATCGCTGTCATCGGGTTACAATATTGATAAATAGTTAACAGTCGTTGTGGTTTACCTGTTTTAGCTTCAACTTCTTTTGATAAAGGCAATATACCTACCGCTTTAATATTTAACTCAGTAGCAACAGAACTCATCGCTTCGGCAGCATCTTCGGCGGATACATCATCAGCAATTTGCTTTTTCCAAACAGTTGCATCAGCTGATGTGCCGGTTTCTTTAAGTTTTGTCCACATATCACCGTAAACTTTCTTAGCACCGGGGTCTAAAGCGTTGAGTGCATTCAACTCACCACCAAATTTACTATAAGCATAACCACCGCCTATTAATGCAATTAAACCTATAATTGCCAGTATGTTTCTTATAAATCCCATTTTTACCTCCTAGTAAAACTTTGAATTTTTATTTTTTAATAAAAAATAGACATCAATTAATGATGTCTATTTGAATAATATAGAACTTAGATCTAACTTTCTATTATGGTTTTTACCAAGTAGTATCGATGTTTTTCATAAGACCAAAACTTTTTACAAAAGGGCCTGCCATTTTAGGATTTTTCATCATGGCACCATAATCACCTGATTTAAACTTAAGTTTGCCACTGGCATAAGCCATACCAAGCCCTGCCATACCAATACCTTTGCTGACCCACTTTCTCCAGTCTTTAGGGTTGGCACGCATATCCCAGTCGGCTGTTTCGCCATTGTAGTCACCTGCGCTAATACATTCACCATCAACAACGGTGAAAACACCACGAGGCTCATCTTCATCTTTATATCCACAACAGATTACTGAGTTAAAACCAATCTCAGCCAATTTATCTTTTACTCCAGGGTCGTTATTCCATTCATCTTTTAAGGCATTCATCCATTCTGCACAAAATAATTCTGACATTTTCTCTTCTCCATAGCGGTGGGTTAATAAGAAACTTCTAATTTAACAATGCTCTACTCACACAGATATAAAAGGACTAGAACTCCCTCATCATATACAAATTGTTGGAAAGTTTCAGTCGAAGTCTGCGTAAAAAGTAACAAAACTAACCCATTTAGAGGTTTTTCAGTTTATATTGAGTCAAGTTAAACGAGTCTGCACTTGTTGTATCCGCAAAAATAGTGCAGTCTCGGTGTCTGAATATTTTTTAGGAAGGATGTAAAGTTTGTAATTATTATTTAAACAAAAAAGGAGATAGATTATGCCCGCAGGAATTTTAATAGCCATCTTATGCTCATTGGCAGCATTAGCGTATGGTTTTTTTACAATAAAATGGGTGCTCGACAAGCCCGACGGTAATGAGAAAATGATCAAGATAGCTTCGGCTATCCAGGAAGGCTCTACCGCCTATTTTAAAAGACAATACGGGGCTATCGCCTTAGTCGGTATTGCATTAACTATTATCCTTATATTTGCATTAGATCTCATTACAGCGGCTGGCTTTGTTGTTGGTGCAATCCTTTCTAGTCTTGCAGGCTTTATTGGTATGTACGTTTCAGTACGTGCCAATGTGCGTACCGCAGAAGCTGCTAAAGAAGGCTTAAACCCAGCGATGCAAGTAGCGTTTAAAAGTGGTGCGATAACCGGTATGTTGGTTGTTGGCCTAGGTCTATTTGGTGTGGCTGGTTTCCTTCTTATTCTTGGTTGGATAACCCCCAATGGCGAAGAATTAAGTCTTTTCCCGCTCATTGGCTTAGCGTTTGGTGGTTCACTTATTTCCATATTTGCTCGACTAGGTGGAGGCATCTTTACCAAAGGTGCTGATGTTGGTGCCGACTTAGTAGGTAAAGTTGAAGCGGGAATTCCTGAAGATGACCCACGTAACCCTGCAACGATTGCAGATAACGTAGGTGATAATGTAGGTGACTGTGCAGGTATGGCAGCTGATTTATTTGAGACATACGCCGTAACGATAGTTGCAACCATGATGTTGGGTGCACTTACCTTTGGTATTGGTAGTAATGCTTTGATTTATCCGCTCGTTTTGGGTGCAGTCTCGATCCTTGCCTCTATCGTCGGCACCTATTTTGTTAATGTTGGTGCAGATAAAAACATTATGAAAGGTTTGTACAAAGGCTTAATCGTTTCAGCCGTTCTTGCTGCCATTGCTTTCGTCCCTGTTACATGGTGGCTTATGGATGGCATCACCAGCATCGAAGGTACGGTTTATTCAGCAACCTCAATTTACTATAGCTCGCTTATAGGCCTTTTAGTAACGGCGTTATTGGTAGTTGTGACAGATTACTACACATCGACTTCATTCAGTCCTGTTATTAACTTAGCAAAAGCATCAACTACGGGACACGGTACAAACGTAATTGCTGGCTTAGCGCTATCAATGCGTTCTACTGCACTTCCGTTACTGGTGATTTGTTTTGGTATTTGGGCAGCTCACGCGCTAGCAGGCTTATATGGCATTGCCATTGCTGCAACTTCTATGCTTTCAATGACAGGAATCATTGTTGCGATGGATGCCTTTGGCCCTGTTACAGATAATGCGGGTGGTATCGCTGAAATGGCAAAATTGCCTGAAGAAATAAGAGAAATTACAGATGCGCTTGATGCGGTTGGTAATACCACTAAAGCTGTAACCAAAGGTTATGCAATTGGTTCTGCGGCATTAGCAGCATTGGTGTTGTTTGCTGATTTTACGCATGGTTTATCAACCAGTGCGAACACTGCACTTCATCATCTAACCTTTGATTTATCAAACCATATGGTAATTATAGGCTTATTTATTGGTGGCATGATTCCTTATCTATTCGGCGCTATGGCGATGGAAGCGGTAGGTCGTGCAGCGGGTGCAGTGGTTATTGAGGTGCGTCGTCAGTTTAAAGAAAAGCCCGGTATTATGGATTACACCGAAGAACCAGATTATTCTCGTGCGGTTGATTTATTAACTAAGTCGGCAATTAAAGAAATGATCATCCCTTCTTTATTACCTATTTTTATCCCATTAGTAGTTGGATTAACTTTAGGCGCACAAGCTCTAGGTGGCTTACTACTAGGAACTATCGTTACTGGTTTGTTTGTAGCCATCTCAATGACCACAGGTGGTGGCGCATGGGATAACGCGAAGAAATATATAGAAGACGGTAACTTTGGTGGGAAAGGTTCAGACTCACATAAAGCGGCGGTTACTGGTGATACTGTTGGCGACCCGTATAAAGATACTGCCGGCCCTGCGATTAATCCGTTGATTAAAATTATCAATATTGTTGCATTGTTAATGATTCCTCTCTTGTAAAAGAACCGGAACAAAAGTTTCAACCATTAAAAAGGCTTGGTTAATCCAAGCCTTTTTTGTTTCTATCTGTGTGGTAACTGTTACCAACCACGCTCGTAAGTCGTGTCCCAACTTGTCATAAACTGGTCACTCCATTGTGGGACTGTGTTTGTCTGACTATTATTGTGACGGTTTCTGTGTCTATTTCTGTGACCGTTTCTACGATGTCCTGGAGGGTAAGGTGCATAGCCGCTATTTGCTTCACGTGGCCAAAAACGGTTGTTTTCACGGTAATCATTATTGTAGTTTTCGCAGTCTACGATTCCACGCTTACATAATATTGCACGCCATTCATATTTGATAAAGCGTTTTAGAATAGGTCGCTTCTTTGCTTTAAAGCTGACATTCGTTGTAGGAGAATATTCTTCTCTACCAAACCCTGTTCCCGTTGACTCGTCAGATAAATAACCGCGACTTGAAGGCGCAGAATGCTTATAACGTTTGTTATCTTTGTAACGTCGCTTGTACTTTTCATCAAATACCGCAACAGCAATGACACCCATCGCAGAACGGTCACCCCAAGCATCGGAATATGAATTACCTGCTGAGGTAAAGTAAAAACGGTTTACGCTATTTTTTGCTGTTCTCCATCCAACATAGTCGGCAGACTCATAAGGGTCTAAAACGTACATTTTTTCATTACTGCGTAAATAGGATTTTTTACCGTTTAGGATATTTCTACCATCGACTGCAACCACTACACCCACACGCCTGTTGCTGGTATTACGTAAACGTATTTTATAGCGCTTGCCTTTTATTGCTTCTAAATAACTACGCTCAGCTTTATAGCGATTATTGTTTGCAGTATGTTGATTTAATATCCGGCCATTATCGTCAACCACATCAACAACGACCGTATTATTTTGATTCGAATTCCAATAATCACTGGCTTGTGCATTTGTAAAAGCAAAAAATAGGGATAATAAAAGTAAAATATTCTTCATGTGAACAGCTCCTATGCTGGTTTATGAGAGTTTTATAAAGCTCTCTTACCCTATTTATGAGTGCTATTTTTTATTATAAGTTCAATATTGGATGTTTTTTATACTTAGTTTAAGGCTCCCTGAACAAGTCCCATAAGCTCTGGTACGCCAAAAATCAGACTCTAGGTAACTTTTCTGCCATGCCTAGACCAGTCAAAAAGCTACACCAACGGTGTCTAATTTTTGGCAAAAGACTCGCAGATAAAATGCTTAATTAATAGAGCTTCCCTTTAACCTGAGTAGTGAATTTATTATCGCAACTGTGGCATCACTACCACCTTTTGTTCCTAGTAAAGTAATACAAGGAATACCAAGTTTTTCATGTTTATCCCAAAGCTTTTGTTTTGCTTTTTCTGCACCAATAAAGCCAGCAGGTAAGGCGATAATCAAGGCAGGACGGTCATCTTCATCGGTTTCTTCTATGATTTCTAACAGTCTAAATAGCGCAGTAGGTTCATTTCCTATAAGGATAATACTGCCTGATAAGTAGGGTTTCCAGCAGCTAACGGCGGTCATGCTACGTGTATTTTTATTTGTTTTTGCTTGTGAAATAACACTGGCTTTTTTAATAAGGCAAATTGGCTCTTCTTTCAAATATTTTTCCCTAATGCCACAAATAACATTTTCAGCATCGCACAATAAATCAAAATCATCGTCCAGTATTTCAAGTGCTTTTTCAACCGCTCCATCACTAAAGCGGATTGATTCTAATAAATCTAAATCTCCACACGCTTGGATCATTTGGATAGCTACTTTTTGCTCTAATTCACTGAAATGATCTAGATTTAACTCATCTTTAATAGAATGAATGAATTTTTCTCTAATCTTTAAAGGATTAGTTTCATACTTAGCCATATGCAAAATATCATTAAGATAGAACAGGAATTATAATTTATAATTTAGTCCGTAGCTTGATTTTTATTATTGAAAGTATTTATTAAAGAGATTAGTTACAGTTTTTCGAATACTTCTAGTAATTTATCCGCTAAAGGTGCTCTAGCACTCATTAGCTGATAAAATAGGCAATTAAATATAAATAAAGTTAAATAAAAATCTACAATGCCTGTTTTTAAAACCAATTTAAAACACTTGCCCCTGATTACACGTGGCAAAGTACGTGATATTTATGACGTTGATAAAAGTCATATGTTGATCGTCACTACCGACCGTCTTTCCGCATTCGATGTGGTGCTTCCCGACCCAATTGCTAACAAAGGCATCGTATTAACGCAGGTTTCTAATTTTTGGTTTGATAAGCTCTCTCATATTGTACCGAATCACTTTAGCAAGCTAACCCTAAAAGACCTGAAATTAAGCAACGAAGAACGTGAAGTGCTTGAAGGCCGTAGTGTTATTGTGAAGAAACTAAAACCACTACCGGTTGAAGCCATTGTGCGTGGTTATATCATTGGATCAGGCTGGAACGATTATCAACAGACAGGAATGGTCTGCGGTATACAGTTACCTGAAGGCTTGAAGTTGGCTGATAAATTACCAGAAACTTTATTCACGCCATCGACCAAAGCAGAGGTAGGCGGGCATGATGAAAATATTAGCTTTAAAAAAATGCATGCTTTAATCGGTGGCTATTTAGCGGATGAAGTTAAGCGTATCAGCCTTGAACTTTATACCGAAGCATCGAAATATGCCTTAAGCAAAGGGATAATTATTGCAGATACAAAGTTTGAGTTTGGTTTAGATGAGAAAGGGACACTGGTGTTAATTGATGAGATTTTATCACCCGACTCATCACGCTTTTGGCCTGCCGATGAATATCAAGCAGGTATCAGTCCGCCATCATTTGATAAACAGTTTATACGTGATTACCTAGAAACCTTAGATTGGGATAAGACACCACCTGGACCACATTTACCAACGGAAGTATTAGAAAAAAGTGCCCGTAAATACCAAGAAGTGTCAGATCTTCTTTTAAGGAGTCTCTGATTAACCTAGATGAATTCTGGCAACGCCAAGTTTCCAAGTTAGAGGCATTGGTTTTAAGCATAGTTATTCTATGGTTCAAACCAATAACGAAGAAATTGGTAACTTGGCTAAGCCCCGTAGGGTAAGCCTCTAGGGCATCATCTCCGTCGTTCCACTTCTTGTGAAGGCAATAAGCATTCTCTTCGAAGTGCGCCTAGGATATGATGCCCTAGAGGCTTACAGAATTTCACCTAGGTTATTCAGAGGCTCCTTAAGCTAGTTTGACATTGTGCTAAAGAATAAATTAAAGAGAATAAAATGAGTACAGAAATACAGAAAAAACCAAAACTACTAGGGCTTTTAAGCCTGTTGTTAATAACAGCTTTAGGCATATCTCTAGCAAAATTAATGTGGCTAATCATAACACCTGCGCAAAAAGTTCAGCTTGAAATGACACCACTTACTGATGTGTCAAGTACACCAAACAGTAAAAAAAATTACGGCAGCATTATTGCTAAACAGCACCTGTTCGGTGTCGTAAAGAAAGTAAAAGCGCCTAAAGAAGAGGTAAAAATTGTAGAGCAAGCTCCTCCCCCTAAGCGCTTAAATTTAAAGTTACATGGCGTCGTTGCTTATAATTCAAATAAAGCCGGTTACGCGCTAATTTCTACAGGTGGCGGCATTCAAAAAGTTTACGGAAAAGGTGATGAATTAGAAGAAAATGTCACCGTCAAAAATATTTATCCCGGAAAAGTGATTATTTCCAATAATGGACAAGACGAGGAGCTTTTGTTGCCTCGCAAAAATGCAGATAAGCGACAGTCTTCATCATTGCCGCCCGCAACACTACCCGATGGAGGCTCTTCCATCCCTAGGCCCCCTAGAGGCATGACTAGAGATGTACCTGACATTGGTAGCTTCAGGCAAGAAGTCATGGCAAACCCACGTAAACTCATGGATATTGCCACACCTTCTCCTGCTATTGTAGATGGTCAATTTATCGGTTTTCGAGTACACCCTGGAGCACGTAGAAAGATGTTTCGTGAGCTAGGTTTTCGCTCCAATGACATCATTACCGAAGTCAATGGTATTGTGCTCGATGATGCTTCTAAGGGTGCGCAAGTATTGGCTGAGCTTGCAACAGCTTCATCTGTCTCTGTCACGGTTAAACGTGGCGACCAAGAGATCTTTCTTGAGCAGTCTTTCTAAGCTTGCGCGTCACGGTTAAACTCGCCCAAGCACTATATCTACTCATAATCGTAAGTTTGAGTGCTTGCGCAGAAAAAACGAAAATAATAAAAATACAAGGTCAAACGATGGGCACGACCTATCACATTACACTGGACGCACCCTTAACACTCACTAAATCGAATCAATTAAAATTAAGTAAAGAGATTGATGGCTTACTTCAAGTTGTTAACTTACGCATGTCTACTTACAAAGAAGATTCTCTCATTAGCCGTTTTAACCAGTCCACCCAATCCACATGGTTTAAAGTACCTCAGAATTTTTTAAATGTTGTAAAAGCCGCTCACAATGTGAGCAAATCAACGCAAGGAGCTTTTGACATTACGGTAGCGCCATTAGTTAATCTTTGGGGTTTTGGCAAAGCTAAAAAGATCAAAACACCAACACCTAAACAACTCCTGACAATACGAGAGCAAGTAGGTTACCAAAAACTAGAATACCAAGAAAACCCGCCTGCAATTCGCAAAAAACATAGCGCATTAGAAATAGACTTATCCGCTATTGCCAAGGGCTTTGCGGTGGATAAAATCAGTGATTATCTATTAGAACAACACTATAAAAACTTTATGGTAGAAATTGG
>JAZGFW010000285.1:0-2876 GCA_036479895.1 Cocleimonas sp.
TCTACCTTGATGCTACAGCTCCCTCCGGTTGATTATATTCGTGCGAATACATTGATTGTAAAAGTCGGGGATACTTTAGATATTGCCGAGTTGCGCATCCAGCTTAACGAGGCAGGTTATCGACATGTATCTCAAGTTATGGAACATGGTGAATACAGCTCCCGTGGCTCTTTAATCGACTTGTTTCCCATGGGAGCGAACACTCCTTATCGTATTGATTTATTCGATGATGAAGTTGAAACTATTCGCAATTTTAACCCAGAAGACCAGCGTACTATTGAGAAAATCGATCAGATTGAGTTGTTGCCTGCGCACGAATTTCCACTCAACCCAGAAGGAATTGCACGCTTTAGAGAAAACTACAGCACGCGCCTTGGTGGTGATCTCTCACGTAGTCAAATTTACGACAGCATCAGTAATGGCACGCCTCCAGCGGGTATTGAATATTACCTGCCTTTATTTTTTGAAAAAACGGCAACCCTATTTGATTACCTGCCTGAAAAAACATTATTAATAAACACCGATGGCACAAGCCCTTCAGCAGAAAGCTTTTTTAAAAATGTACAGGAGCGTCACGAACAGCGAAGCCACGATATTGAACGCCCTATTTTAGATCCATTAGAAATTTATCTTAATCCTCAACAGTTAGACGAAAAAATAGCGAACTTAAGCCAAATCAATACACATCATTACAAACAAGAAAAAACAGATAACATAAACAGCGTTCACAATTATCCAACCTCAATATTACCCTCACTGCTGATCCAAGGTCGCTCAGAAAACCCTCTGCTATTACTAAAACAGTTTATGACAAGCTTTTCACAAGCAGGTGGACGCATTTTATTTACGGCAGAATCCGCAGGTCGCCGTGAAAACTTGCTTGGCTTATTACGTGATAATGGCTTTTCTCCCAGCACTTTATCAAATTGGCAGGAGTTTTCAAATTCAAATAAAGAACTCGCTTTAACCATTGCGCCGATTGAAAAAGGCCTATGGATTAAAAGCGATGATAGCGAAAAAGCACCATTAGCAATAATTCCCGAGACCATGCTTTTTGGTCAGCAGGTCCAACAAAAACGTCGTCGCCAAAAACCTACCCGCGATGCTGATACCATTGTTCGTAACCTCACCGACCTCAGTGAAGGCGACCCCGTGGTGCATGAAGAACATGGTGTAGGTCGTTATATGGGTATGCAAAAGCTCACCACCGCGGGTATAGAACAAGAATTTATTACCCTTGAATATTCCCGCAAAGACAAGTTGTATGTGCCTGTTGCCTCGCTACATTTAATCAGCCGTTACACAGGAGCTAGCGCAGAAAATGCACCGTTACATACGCTGGGTACAGAACACTGGGATAAAGTTCGTAAAAAAGCAGCACAAAAAGCACACGATATAGCCGCTGAATTACTAGAAATTCATGCTCGCCGTGCCGCGCAAAAAGGTCATGCTTTCCCCTTTAATGAGTTAGAGTACATGACATTTTCTGACACATTTCCATTTGAAGAAACCCCCGATCAAGCTGCCGCCATTGGTACGGTGATTAAGGATATGGTTTCAGAGCAGCCCATGGATCGTGTCACCTGTGGCGATGTGGGCTTTGGTAAAACTGAAGTCGCTATGCGTGCTACGTTTGTTGCCGCTAACTCAGGCAAGCAAGTGGCAATTATTGCGCCAACGACTTTATTGGTACAGCAACACGCTAAAAACTTTGAAGACCGCTTTGCTGACTGGCCCTTTAAAGTAGCTTCGCTTTCGCGTTTTAAAACCCCCAAAGAAACCAAACAAACCCTTGCACAAATGGCAACGGGCGAAGTCGATATTGTCATAGGCACACACAAACTCCTGCAAAAAGACATTAAGTTTAAAGACCTTGGTCTAGTTATCATTGATGAAGAACACCGCTTTGGGGTACGCCACAAAGAGCAGCTTAAAAAAATGCGTGCCAATGTCGATATGCTCACTCTCACCGCTACGCCGATTCCGCGTACCTTAAATATGTCGCTGGCGGGCTTGCGTGATTTATCTATAATCGCCACGCCACCCAGCAACCGTCACGCCATAAAAACCTTTGTCGGTGAATGGGACAAGGCTCTGATTCAAGAAGCCTGTGCGCGTGAGCTAGCGCGTGGTGGACAAGTCTACTTTTTACACAATGAAGTCAAAACGATTCAAAAAATGACCGAAGACTTAGAAAACATTTTACCCGATACCAAAGTGCGTTTTGCGCACGGCCAAATGCCAGAGAAAGAACTAGAAGCAATTATGAGTGACTTTTACCATCAACGTTTTCAGGTATTAGTTGCCACCACCATTATCGAAAGTGGTATCGATGTACCCAACGCCAATACGATTATTATTAACCGTGCAGATAAGTTAGGCTTGGCACAATTACATCAAATCCGCGGACGTGTTGGACGCTCGCACCACAAAGCTTATGCTTATCTTATAATTCCCAGCAAAAAAGTCATCTCTGTCAATGCTAAAAAGCGCCTAGAAGCTATTGAGTCACTCGAAGAGTTAGGCGTAGGCTTCACCCTCGCCTCACATGATTTAGAAATTCGTGGCGCAGGTGAATTATTAGGTGATGACCAAAGCGGACAAATCCAAGAAATCGGCTTTAGTATGTATAACGACTTACTAGAGCGCGCTGTAAAAGCGCTTAAATCAGGAAAATTACCTGAGTTAGATAAAAGCGAGACCCGAACTACCGTCGACCTTGGTGTACCTGCACTCATCCCCGATGATTATTTACCAGACGTTCACAATCGTTTAATCATGTACAAACGCATTGCCAGCGCCAAAGACGCCGAAAGCTTGCGCGACTTACGCGTAGAAATGATTGACCGTTTTGGCTTATTGCCCGAAGCGCTAGT
>JAZGFW010000286.1:0-4981 GCA_036479895.1 Cocleimonas sp.
CAGTTTGGATAACACCACAGGCAGATGCGTTAATAACAGCGGTGACACCACCTGATTGTGCATAAAATGCATTTTTTACAGACATTGTTTTTACTCCTTTATTTTAACGATTAATTTTTTAAGTTGAAGGAATGCTGAACAAGTCTGAATGTTAGAAGTTAGACGTACTCAGTATTCTTATACAAAGTGAACTAACTACTTTCTATTGGGTAATACGTTTTTATTGGGTTCATTTAATGAAATTTATAATAATAGATACCGCGATACTACTTGAGTCTTCTAAACAAATCACTTTTTTGTGTGATAACCATGCACAAATCATTTTCTTTTAGAAGATATGAGGCGTCTCTACAGTAACGCAAGGGTCAATTACAGCTGTTTCTGCATCAACAGGTAATGCGACCAATACAGCGTCTGTCACTGTAGGTAATTGTTTAAATACTGATGATTACAGCCTAGACAGTAGTGCTAACTGCCAATAAAAACGTTAGACTTCCTCTATGGAAGAAACAATCTACGATAATCTAAAACAGCTAGGGGGCGATACTCCGCTCCCTAGTTCTCCTCAGTCAGCTATTTTGGAAAGCGTTGACAACCCACAAGCTGATGTTGATTTTGTAGTGCGCTTTACTGCACCAGAATTTACCTCGCTTTGTCCCATGACAGGCCAACCTGACTTTGCTCACTTGGTTATTGATTACATCCCTAATAAAAAACTCATTGAAAGCAAATCCCTGAAATTATTTCTCGGCTCTTTTAGAAACCACGGTGCATTTCATGAGGATTGTACTGTAAGCATTGCGCGTCGATTAATTGATGAGATTGCACCTAAGTGGATTCGTATTGGCGGCTATTGGTATCCACGGGGTGGTATGCCGATTGATGTGTTTTTTGCACAAGGTGAAGTCCCAAAAGGGGTTTGGGTGCCAGAACAAAACGTGCCTAATTATCGTGGTCGTGGCTGAGCTAATAAGCTCTAATTCAGCGTTAGCTATTGATAGTAGTTCTTTGTGGCATTATCTGTTGGGAACATTAGCTCCACTTTAAACTCACTCAAGGTTACATCTTGAACTGTACCCAGTTGCGCAATAATGGAAAAGAACGATAAAACTTCTCCATTGACTTTAAACCGTGTTGAAAGCACGGTTTTCTGAGTATCCTTATGTGTTATTTCGTCATAGAGTGATTTTTCATCTGAAGATAAACATTCATTTAGTTTCTCTGCTAGCGCTTGCAGTCGTTTAGGCTCACCTAATAAATTAATCTCCTCCCTTAGGCGCATCAAAACGAGAGAACTAGCTTCATACCAATTAATTATTTTTGAGATATGACCCTGCCTAGGTTGATCCGAAATTATTGCTTCAATTAAGTTTGTATAAGCGCTAAAACCTAAGTTAGTCATGAGTTTATTTGCAGAGTTATTGGCATTTACAATATCCCAGTTGCGATCAATAACGAGCGCTGGATAAGGCGAATGATTTTCAATAATTTGATTAATCGCTTCAAGCACGGGTTTTAATTCTTTATCAGAGAGTGATAGAGCAGCATAGGCTGGTGCATACCCTGCAATATTTAATAAGCGATTTACCTCACGCTTTGTTAAACCCAGAAAGGTGCATATTTTAAGAATCATTTCTTTACTTGGCAGTGATCGCCCTGTTTCTATAAAGCTAATATGTTTGCTAGAAATATCTAATTCTAACGACAATTGTAACTGGCTATATCGGCGTTGTTTACGCCATTTTTTGAGTAGTGATCCGATGGAAATAGTGTTTGTCATACCTGCTATTATCTCAATATTTGTCCTAAAAACCATTACCTGTCAGGTAATTGTTATGCCTTCTTAAGCACTTTAGACTTTATTCTCTATTGAGAGCCTTACACTCGTGTGCAAGCCTCAAGCCTATTATCCTCACAGGAGCTACCTATGTCACGCAACGCACGATTACGATTCATGCTAGTTATTGCCATTATTTTTGGACTTTATTCTCTCGCTTGGGGGTTAGCACCCTTTGATTCTATTAATCTACCTGCACGTTTTATTATAGATATTTCTGATTGGCCTTTGGATAAACTATCCACCCCTTTAGATAGAAGCACGCAGTGGTTATCATCGATTGGGGCAGGGCTTCTAGCGGCAGTTTCTATCTTTCTTATTGGTATTGTAGTGCCCGCTATTAAAGAAAATAACCAACAGGTAATACGCACAACAGTCATTGCTATGTGTGTTTGGTATGTTATCGATAGTGCTGGCTCAGTTGTTGCTGGAGTGGCTTCCAATATGTTTTTTAATTCGGTTTATTTGTTATTGATATTAATTCCTTTGCTCTGGAAAGCTAAAGTTGAGTTATCCAGTGACTAAAACCACTCGAATCGCATCTAATTTTAAGCGAGCATTATCCAAGTAAGAAGCGAGCGCCTTGGCATTCGCCTCAAGTTGTTCAACTTCATCTTTACGGATATTAGGGTTTACCTCGGCTAGACTTTTTAAACGTTCAATGTCGTCTTTTGCCTCTGCTTGTAACATGGCTTTGGCTTGTTTCACGATTTGATCTTGCTGTGGGGCTACTTTATTTTCTGCCAGTTCTACCATCGCCTGAATTTGTGGGCGCGCTTGTTGGATAAGTTGTTGTAGGATTTGTTTTTTAATGTGAGTGGCTTCAGCGTTGATAAAGTCATGCGCGAGTGCATCGGTTAAATCTTTCCCATTGTTATCAATAACCAAGCGCACAGTCGATTCTGATAAGTAGCGTGGCAATTGCATAAACTTGGGCGCTGGGCAGTTAATAGTATAAATCGCTTCTAAGATTAATGTACCCGCTACAATTTCTTCTGATTCTAACTCGACTGCGCAAAAGGTGGTATTGCCAAACTCACTGGTGAGTATCATATCAAGCGCACCCGTAACCATGGGGTGTTCCCAGGTTATGAAGTGCATATCTTCGCGTGATAATGCGGTATTACGCTGAAATGTCGCGGTTAATCCATCTTCTGGAAGTGATGGGAAGTTCGCGCTCATCATATGTTCGGTGGGCTTTAAGATAAAGCTATCCATGCCGTGTATTTGTTGATCGACACCGTATTGGTCAAAAACATTATCCATATAACTGCTGAGTTGGGTGACATTGCTAGCAGCCATTACGTCTAGCACAACTTTTTGCGCATGTTCTTTATGGCAAGAATTTAGCTCTAATAAACGGTCACGACCCTGTTGCATTTTTTGTACGGTTTCATTCGTTAGTGCTTTGGTGCGGGTGATTAAATCAGTAAATTTTTCATCGTCGCTGCTGATTAGTTCGCGCCGTATCTCATTATGAAATACTTCAAAAATACTGTGCCCTACGGAACATACATGCTTAAATGCATTGAGGCCTTGCTCATACCAGTTCAGCAATTTTTCTTGTGCTGTGTCTGTAAAGAACGGTACATGGATTTGTATGGTTTGGGTTTGACCAATCCGATCAAGTCGCCCAATTCGTTGCTCTAATAAATCAGGATTTAGTGGTAAATCAAATAAAATCAGGTGGTGTGCGAACTGAAAGTTTCGTCCTTCACTGCCAATTTCTGAACATAATAGAATCTGCGCTCCTTGTTGTGTGTCAAGAGAATCATCCGCAAAGTAGGCAGCGGCACGGTCACGTTCAATAATGCTTAAACCTTCGTGGAAAGCGCTGGCATTAAAGGTGGTACGTAAGCGTAGGTGATCTTCTAAGGTCAACGCCGTTTCTGCACTGGCACAAATCAGTAACACCTTTTCTTTAGGGTGCTCACTAAGCCAATCTTCTAACCACTCGACACGAGGATCAATGCTAATCCATTCGGCAGGATCAACATCGGTTTCAGGGTGTAACTGCGTGTATAAATCACTATCAGATTGCTGATAAATATCTGGTAGTATTTGCTCGTAAGTATGCAACTCACGCTGAGGAAATCCACCTACCGAGTCACGCGTATTGCGATACAAAACGCGCCCTGTGCCGTGGCGGTCTAATAAGTGCTGGATAACTATCTCAATACTTTGTTCAGATTCGTTCTCTGTTTGGAACTGTACTTGAAACTCATCAACCGCTTCTTTACCCAAATATTTTTCAAGTTGCACTAACCTATCGCTATCACCTAAGTTGCTGTCTTCATCTTGCAACCATTGCACTAGTTCATTCACCGCTTGATAGTTAGCTTCTTCTTCTACATAGCTTTTTAGATCAAAGAAACGGTCAGGATCAAGTAAACGTAAGCGTGCAAAATGCCCCTCAATACCCAGTTGTTCTGGTGTTGCTGTTAACAGCAACAAGCCCGCGATTTTTTTTGCCAATGATTCGATGCACACATATTCATTACTAACGTGCGTTTCGCTCCAACCTAAATGATGCGCTTCATCCACTACCATTAAATCCCAACCTGCTTCAACAGCTTGCTGGTGACGTGTGGGATTTTCGGTTAAAAAAGACAAGCTACACAAAACCAACTGCGCGCTTTCAAACGGATTTACGTGGTGATCCGCATCACCTTCATCTTCTATCGCAAAACAACGTTCTTCATCCAGTACCGTAAAGTGCAAATTAAAACGACGCAGCATTTCAACCAACCACTGGTGCAATAAGGTTTCTGGTACAACAATCAAAGCACGATTAACACGTTCGGTTAATAGCTGCTGATGCAAAATAAAACCCGCTTCAATAGTTTTACCTAAGCCCACTTCATCAGCCAATAATACGCGCGGCGCATGGCGCAATGCCACTTGGTGCGCTATATAAAGCTGATGTGGCAGAAGTTGGATACGCGGGCCAAGCAAGCCAAAACTATCAGCTTGTTGCTGCCGGTGTAAATGTTCTAGAGACTGCACGCGCAACTCAAAGTGTTTATTTTTATCCACCTGCCCCGCAAACAAACGATCTTGTGGCTGGCTAAATTGCGCAAAGCTATCTAGCTCTAACTCATGCAAGCCGACTTCATTACCCGACTCGTCAATATATTGATAGAC
>JAZGFW010000287.1:0-2968 GCA_036479895.1 Cocleimonas sp.
TTCGCGAATAAATCTGAATGGTTTTTTGGTAAACTTTGGCTTTTTTGGCTAAGTGTTTATTGCTATGACAACCAACAATAATTCCGTTATCTCTGCCGTTTGCCGATACCATATGTTTTGATGCACGCTCTTGACGAACTGAACGCGCTCTTTTAAATTTGCTACGTTTACTCTTTTTCTTACTTTTTTTATTAGAGTAACGACGCTTCTTTGAACTACCTTTCTTAGCACGTATTTTCTTAGGTACAATGGCTTTTTGAGGTGATTTTTTTCTTAGGCTAGATTTGTATGCACCTGCCTTTTTAATACGGTAAATTTTTACAAGCTTATTCCCACTACCATGTAAACGCTTACTGGTTAGGACTGTTTGACCATCTTTAGTGATGTACTTGTACATATCGGCATGTACAGGTGCGCTAGTAAATAGTGAGAGACTAAATACAAAGGCTGAATACAAAAATAGTTTTTGAAAAATCTGGGGGGTTATTAGTTTCATATTTTGGGGTCAGAATTATTTTTATTATTATTGGAGACCTTTGCACGAATCAGGTGACGAGTAAAAATGACTAACATTTCACTGCTTTTCGTTGGAAAACTTGCTAATAACTCGTTATTAGCTTCATTTCCCGCCTCAATCAGTAAAATATTAGCCTATTTTTCTTTCGCCACTGACTCGTGCAAAGGCCTCAATCTATTAAAAATAGTCTGGTTTTAAAATAGAAAGTTGTACCTTTATAAGTGTTTTGCTATATAATACCGCGTTTTTTCGCCTAGCTTATTTTGCTGGGCGGTTTACTTTTTTCACTCAACTTTAACTTAGTTCAGTAACAAGCAAGCAGAGTACACAGCCATGACAGATTTAAGCAAATACCGTAATATCGGCATCTTCGCACACGTTGATGCGGGTAAAACAACTACGACAGAGCGTATCCTAAGCCTTACAGGTAAAATCCACAAAATCGGTGAGGTTCACGATGGTGAAGCTACAACAGATTTCATGGAGCAGGAAGCAGAACGTGGTATCACTATCCAGTCAGCTGCTGTTAGTACATTCTGGAAAGACCACCGCATGAATATCATCGACACACCGGGTCACGTTGACTTTACGGTTGAGGTGTATCGTTCACTTAAAGTGCTTGATGGTGGTGTTGGTGTTTTCTGTGCATCGGGTGGTGTTGAGCCTCAGTCAGAGACTAACTGGCGCTATGCGAACGAATCTGAAGTTGCTCGTATTATCTTCGTCAACAAATTAGACCGTGTCGGTGCTGATTTCTACCGTGTTGTAAAGCAGGTTGAAGATGTACTTGGTGCTAATCCATTAGTGATGGTTCTTCCAATTGGTACAGAAGATAAATTCACTGGTGTTGTTGATCTTCTAACACGTGAAGCATGGGTTTGGGATGGTTCTGATGATCCAATGAACTACAAGATTGAAGAAGTTCCTGCGGACATGGTTGACCAAGTTGAAGAGTGGCGTGAAAAGCTAATCGAAACAGCAGTAGAGCTTGACGATGATGCGATGGAAATGTACCTAGAAGGTGAAGAGCCTGCTATGGACGTGATTAAAGCGTGTATCCGTAAAGGTACGAAGGATATGACATTCTTCCCAACTTACACAGGTTCTGCGTTTAAAAACAAAGGTATACAGCTTATTCTTGATGCTGTTGTTGATTACCTTCCTGATCCTACAGAAGTTGATCCACAACCTGAAACAGATGAAGAAGGCGAGCCAACTGGTAAATTTGCCATTGTTGATGTCGATCAGCCATTACGCGCACTAGCATTTAAAATCATGGATGACCGTTACGGTGCATTAACCTTTATTCGCGTTTACTCAGGTAAGCTAGAAAAAGGTAGTACAGTACTTAACTCTTTCACAGGAAAGACAGAAAGAATTGGTCGTATCGTTGAAATGTCAGCGGATGACCGAATCGAACTTGATGGCGCTCAGGCGGGCGACATCGTTGCTGTTCTAGGTATGAAAAATGTACAAACAGGTCACACATTATGTGATCCTAAATTTCCTGCAACACTAGAGCCAATGGTATTCCCTGAGCCTGTTATCTCAATCGCAGTATCACCAACCGATAAAGGTGGTTCTGAAAAAATGGGTGTTGCAATCGGTAAAATGGTTGCAGAAGATCCTTCTTTCCGTGTTGAGACAGACGAAGACAGTGGCGAGACTATCCTACGTGGAATGGGCGAGTTACACCTTGATATCAAAATTGACATACTAAAACGTACACACGGTGTAGACGTTGAAGTAGGTAAGCCACAGGTTGCATATCGCGAAACAATTACAACACTGGTTGAAGACAGTTACACACACAAGAAGCAGTCTGGTGGTTCTGGTCAGTTCGGTAAGATCGACTACATCATTGAGCCTAATGAGCCAGGCGAAGGTTATGCGTTTGAGTCAAAAGTAACGGGCGGTAACGTACCACGCGAATACTGGCCAGCGATTGATAAAGCATTCAAAGGTATGATGGATAACGGTGTACTTGCTGGCTTCCCAGTATTAGACGTTAAAGTAACGCTTCTTGATGGTGCATACCACGCGGTTGACTCATCAGCGATGGCATTTGAATTAGCAGCACGTGGCGCTTTCCGCCAAACGTTGCCAAAAGCAGGCGCTCAGCTAATCGAGCCAATTATGAAAATTGACGTATTCACACCAGAAGATCACGTTGGTGATGTTATCGGTGATATGAATCGTCGTCGTGGCATGATCAAATCACAAGAAGCGGGACCAACAGGCGTGCGCATTAAAGTTGATGCACCACTGTCTGAAATGTTTGGTTACATTGGTGATCTACGTACAATGACTTCAGGTCGTGGTCAATTCTCTATGGAATTCTCACACTACATGCCTTGTCCTAAGAACGTGGCTGAAGAAGTTATTAAAGAAGTTAAAGAACGAGAAGCTGCTAAAAAGAAGTAAATTAAACAGTCTTATTGTTTTAAAAAA
>JAZGFW010000288.1:0-3701 GCA_036479895.1 Cocleimonas sp.
TTCCCATTTATTTTTTGTAAATGCTGAACTCAATTATATCGCTAGCTTCATCAGCGACGTTGTACTACATCAACTTTTTGTTAAAATAGCACTTCTGCTCTAAAGCCAGTAAAAAACCTAAGAGCAACCCATATTAAACCATATTCCACACAATATTGAGAATCTCTCAGATGAACGGACACTGGAAAATTATTGAACAACATATCAGTCAAACACTCGGGAAAGATGTTCATTTTAAACAATACAGTAGTGTTTCTGGAGGCTGCATCAACCAAGCTTCAAAAGTCACAGACACAAATAATAAACACTGGTTTATCAAAACCAATAAGCCTGCAAAGCTCGGCATGTTTAAAGCAGAGTCCGCTGGCTTACAAGCCCTTCGCGAGACTCAAGCTATACGCGTACCCGAAAGCATTTGCCATGATGCTAATGATGAGCTTTCCTATCTTGTTTTAGAATACATTGAGCTTAACAGTACAATCCAGCAAGCGGCGACTGGGCAAGCCTTAGCTAAAATGCATCTTTATCAAAATAAATCTCCTTCAACTCAAACCCAAAAACAGTTTGGCTGGTTACAAGATAACACCATTGGCTCCACACCTCAGTCAAATACACCCCATAATAACTGGGTATCTTTCTGGAAAGAAGAACGCTTATTAACACAGTTAAACTTGGCTAAAAGCAAAGGATACTCGAGTAAAGATTTTGAAAGTGGTTTAAAGCTAGCTGAAAACCTAGATACATTTTTCACAAGCTATTTACCTCAAGCCTCCCTACTCCATGGAGATTTATGGTCAGGCAATTGTGCCAGTGACCCACAAGGTCAGCCTGTGATTTACGACCCCGCTGTTTATATCGGTGATAGAGAAACAGATATAGCAATGACTGAACTATTTGGTGGTTTTAGCCAAGACTTTTATGACACCTACCATGCTGTTTACCCCTTAGACCCAGATTATAAAACACGTAAACAGCTTTATAATTTATATCATATTTTAAATCACTTTAATTTATTTGACGGCGGTTATGGATCTCAAGCAGCAACTATGACGAAGAAGTTACTAGCTGAAGTTTAATAACTGTCTGAAATAGACAATAATACTTTTTAGCCACAAAAACTAAAGTCCAAGCTCCTATCCATTCTATTAAGTTTCTTTTTTAACACAGAGATCAGCAGAGAGAGAGAGAGAGAGAGAGAGAGAGAGAGAGAGAGAGAGACTACTTATACTCTGTGGTTTTCTGTATGATTTACTCCGCGCGTTCTGCGTTACAAATCTTAAGGCTACACCCGTTGCGCAACAATCATTGCCTCACTTCGTAAACCTTGAAGCACATCACCCTGTGATTTGTTTTCTGTGTAGAACAGGGTTTGTAAAGGAGAGCAAAGGATTAATAGTTCATTGTCTTGCAAACGAAAAGCCGAACTCCTCGGCCCTGCAACTTCATCTAGCCCTTGCGCAGGCTGCGCCCATGTTTGATAAAACAATAAGCCGTTTGGTTTTAAGCTTGTAATAATCTGTGGGAATAAATCACGGTATAAAAAATAGCTAACCACAATAACATCATATTTTTTACCACTTAAGCCATTATCCTCAACATCCCGTAGTTGGGGATATATGGATAGACCCTGTTCTGTTATGTAGCTGCTTAAATACCCTAAAACAATCTCCGAACTATCTACAGCATCAACCTGAAAACCTTTTTTTGCTAAAAACTGTGCATTCCCAGCTCGACCGCAGGCTAGATCTAAAGCATCACCTCCTTCCACGGGCAGTAAATACTCATTTTTCACCAATACTTCTGCTGGTAGTGCTGAGGCTATATCAGCCTTTTGGTAAGCTTCTTCCCACTTTCTTTTTTTATCGGTATCCATAACTTAATCCATTATTTACGCCAAAACGCAGGGGTAAGCACAACCAATAATGTAAATATTTCTAAACGCCCCATTAGCATTAAAAAACACAGTAGCCACTTAGACACATCCCCTACTTCTTTATAGTTTGATGCCACATCACCCAGACCCGGACCAAGGTTATTCAGTGTTGCTGCCACTGCTGAGAAAGCTGTAATTTGATCCATACCCAATGCCATTAAAGCCAAAATAAAAAACACAAATACAGCTACGTAGATAGAGAAAAACCCCCAGACAGCTTGAATAATATTTCTATCAACAGGTTTTCGGTCTAACTTTATAGCAATACGTGCATTAGGGTGAATAAGCCGCATGACCTCACGCCAGCCTTGTTTAAATAATAATAAAACGCGAATAACTTTCATTCCTCCACCAGTGGAGCCTGCACAACCACCCACAAAACTAGCAAAAAGTAATAACACGGGTAAAAAAGTTGGCCAATTTGCATAATCTGTAGTGGTAAACCCCGTTGTAGTGGCAATTGAAACAACTTGAAATAAAGCACTATACGAAGCCTCAGAAATATCAGTATATATATTCATGAAATAGAGATAGCTGATACTCACTATTGTTAGTAGCACCATGAGTAAGCCATAGGCACTAAACTCTGAATCCTCACTATACGGTTTTAAACTTAATGAACGCCACGCGATGAAGTGTAGGCTAAAGTTAGCAGCAGAAAGTAACATGAAAACTACAGCTACAAGTTCTATGGCATGATTTGAAAAGTATCCCATACTTGCATCATGTGTAGAAAAACCACCAATAGCTACGGTTGAGAAACTATGCCCAATTGCATCAAAGGCATCCATCCCTGCTAAGTAATAAGCCAGTGCACAAGCCACCGTGAACCCAACATAAATAATCCATAAAAGTTTAGCGGTACCTTTAATTCGAGGCGTTAGTTTAGAGTCTTTTACAGGTCCTGGAGCTTCAGCCTTGTACAACTGAATACCACCGATACCCAAGATTGGCAAGATGGCTATTGCCAATACAATGATTCCCATACCGCCTAACCATTGCAGTTGTTGGCGATAAAATAGGATTGACTTGGGTAAATCATCAAGTCCCTCAATAACGGTTGCTCCCGTTGTGGTCAGCCCTGATATTGACTCAAAAACCGCATCAACAAATGAGATTTGTAACTCATCCGCAAAAAGAAGTGGCGCTGAGCCTGAAACGCCCAACACCCCCCAAAACAAGACCACCACGAGAAAACCTTCGCGTAGGCGCAACTCACGTTTTCTATTACGCACGGGATACCACATTATTGCACCAATGGTAAAAACGAGTACGAAGGCAAATATAAAAGGCAGTATCGAAGGATCTTCATAAATCCAACCCACTAGCACAGGAGGTAACATGGTGAAGCTGAAAATCACCAGCAAAAGCCCCAAAATACGTTGAATGACAAATAGTTGCATAATTAAGAATTTCTATTAAAAATTATATGAGACCTTTGCACGAGTCAGTGGCGAAAGAAATATTAGTCATTTTTATTCCTTACCTGACTCATGCAAAGGTCTCTATATATATCCAGCTCCAACCTGAAACATCTTCTCAATCGCTGTAATATAGCGCTTGTCTGATAAAAATAAAATCACATGATCATTTTCTTCAATGACAGTTTCTTGGTGCGGCATGATTACTTCATCATCACGTACAATCGCAGCAATAGTAGCACCTGGCGGTAACTTTAAATCAACACGTTTACGCCCAACAACACGAGAGTTTTTCTTATCACCGTGAGCAATTACCTCGATAACTTCTGCCGCACCTTTTCTTAAGG
>JAZGFW010000289.1:0-5869 GCA_036479895.1 Cocleimonas sp.
TGCTTATAATTCCTTAGGACGTAAAAGTTTCTCTAAGGTCGCTTCTAACCCCAACAACTCTTTCCACTCACCCGAAACAGATATTTTTGCTACGTTTCCTGTGGTAAATAGTTTCCCATTTTTCTGACTATAATCTTGCAAAGCCTGCTCATCACAAAAATGTATCAGTAAATCTTCCATCGCAGGGTTATGCCCAATTAGCATCACACTATTAATACTCTCTGATAAACCAGTTAAGCTTTGTAGCAAGGTCACCATATACGCAGCATAAAAGTCATCATTCCAAACCACTTTATGCTCATCGATTCCCAAACAATCACAAAAAGCCAAGCAGGTTAACTGTGCTCTTAAAGCAGGTGATGCTATTATTTTTTCAGGTTTCCAAGACAAATGCCTCAAAACTTTTCCCATACGAATAGCATCCTCCATACCCCGATCATTTAGTGGACGATCAAAATCCTTTGAGACACCACTATCCCATGCTGATTTAGCATGGCGCGCTAGGTAGATTGTTTTATCCATTATTTTTGACCTCTTTCAGTAGCCATTCCCGAAACAATTGAATTCTAGGTAAATCAGCTTTTTCTTTAGGGTAAATAAAATAATAGGAATGCTCTAGTGGTAAGCCAGAATCAAAAGGCTGCACCAAGAGACCCTCTTTTAATGCTTTTTGTGCCGATATGCTGGCAACCAATGCAACACCTTGCCCTTCAATTGCCGCTTGTACCAATAAATCATGTTGTGCAAAATGTACACCACGAGATGTATCAACACTGTTCGGATCTACATCAACCATAGCAAACCACAGATCCCAATCAGGTTGTGTTTGTGAGGTACTGTTCAGGAAAAAATCACAATGCAATAAAGTATGATGACTTAAATCTTCTGGCCTTTCTAGTTTTTCACCTTTTTGAAAAGCATCATTCAATAGACGAGGGCTACACACCGGAATCACCTCTTGCTTAAACAAAAAGTCAGACTCAAGACCAACGTAGTCTCCCGTCCCAAAGCGAATCCCTGCATCAATATCTTGATGAAGTAAATCTACAAGTTTATATGTTGCATCAATACGCACGTCTATATCAGGATACTGCTGTTGAAACCCCATTAATCGAGGCATTAACCATCTCGCTGCAAAGGTCGGTGGAAGAGTAATCGTTAATGGTTGGGTCGTTTGATAATCTCGCATTGCGCTAATGCCTGCTGCAAAATTATCTAAGCCCTGTGATAGATAAGGCAAGCCAAGCCGGGCTTCTGGCGTGAGTGTGATCAGGCGATTCTGACGTAAAAATAAAGTAAAACCTAAATATTCTTCGAGCTGTTTAACTTGCTGACTTATCGCTCCTGCCGTCACATTGAGTTCATTTGCCGCCTTAGTAAAGCTCAAGTGTCGTGCGGTTGCTTCAAAAGCACGTAATGAATTTAGCGGCGGTAGTTGTCTCATGTATCAATAATAGTTTAGATTTTCTAAGCTGTACAGCAGATATAATCGTTTGTGGAAACCCGCCTTATCACTGAATATAAGCTTATCAACAATCAATCATACATTTAGTGTGGAGGTTATCTAAAATGAAGCATCCTAAACCTTCTCTTAAAAATAAGGCGTCACCTAGCTTTGATGAAATCATCAAATACGATCACTATGCACGTAAACTTCAGTCAAAATGTTTTTTTTCATCTTTTGCTTATTTAAAGAATAAGTTTCTAAGCATATTTAGCAATGAAACAAACTAAGCCAGTTCTCGTGCTTTAAGGCGCAGTGCTTTTCGGGTAATATTCCACTCCATGAATATACGCACCCTACTCGAAAGAAAAATCACTCAAGCCTTGCATGACGCTGGCGCTGAAAACTCACCCGCTATTATCAAAGCCTCTGCCAAATCCAAGTTTGGAGATTACCAAGCTAACGGCATTATGGGTGCCGCCAAAAAACTAAAAATCGAACCCCATGATTTAGCCTCCAAAGTGCTAGAACATATGGAGTTAGTTGGCATTGCCAGTAAAGTAGAAATTGCAGGTCCCGGTTTTTTAAATATTTATCTTGAAGAAGACTGGCTGGCTGAACATGCAGAGCAAGCTTTAGCGGATGATAGACTGAATATTGAAACGGTTTATAACCCACAAACGGTGGTCATTGATTACTCTGCCCCAAACCTTGCCAAAGAAATGCACGTTGGACATTTACGCTCAACCATTATTGGTGATGCGATGGCGCGCATTTTGGATTTTCAAGGTCACAACGTCATTCGCCAAAATCATGTAGGCGACTGGGGCACACAGTTCGGCATGTTGCTGACTTACATGGGCGAGCTGGGTGATGATACATCAGAATTATCAAAACAATTATCCAACCTCGAAAAGTTTTATCAAGCCGCAAAAGTTCGTTTTGATAAGGATGAAAACTTCGCTAATACAGCACGCGAAAATGTAGTAAAACTACAAGCAGGCGATAAAGACTTTTTAAAACTGTGGAAGCAATTTACCGAAACATCACTACAACATTGTGACGCTATTTATAAAGACTTAAATGTATTGCTCACCCGTGATGATGTCATGCCCGAAAGTGCTTATAACGATGATTTGTCTAACGTCATTATTGATTTAGACAAGCAAGGCATGCTCACCAAAGACCAAGGCGCGCAATGTGTCTTTATGGACGAGTTTAAAAACAAAGACGACTCCATCACCCCGATGATTGTGCAAAAGTCTGACGGTGGCTATTTATACGCCACTACCGACCTTGCCGCGTTGCGTTATCGCCATAATAAACTCAAGATGGACAGAGGCTTATACGTCATTGACGCGCGCCAAAGCTTGCACCTAAAACAAGTCTTTACCGCAGGGAAACAAGCAGGCTTCACACCCGAAGAAACACAGCTAGAACACATGGCATTTGGCACGATGATGGGCAAAGACGGTACGCCATTTAAAACCCGTGACGGTGGCACGGTAAAGTTGATTGACTTACTCGATGAAGCAAAACAACGCGCCTTTGATTTGGTTACAAAAAAGAACCCAGACTTAGATGAAGACAGCCGTAAAAGCATTGCTAATACCGTTGGTATAGGCGCGGTTAAATACGCTGACTTGAGCAAAAATCGTGCCTCAGATTATATCTTCGACTGGGACACAATGCTCAGTTTTGACGGCAATACCGCCCCTTATTTGCAATATGCCTACGCACGGATTCAAAGTATTTTAAGAAAAATAGACGGCGCTGAAAATATTGATGACAGCATTGGCATTGAACTATTAGAGCCAAGTGAACGCCAACTAAGCAATAAATTATTACAGTTTGAAGAAGCCATCGAAGTCGTTGCCAAAGAAGGTACGCCTAACTTATTGTGTAATTACTTGTTTGAACTAGCAGGCAACTTTATGACCTTTTATGAAGCCTGCCCCATTATGAAAGCTGACTTTGATGACCTCAAGCACAGCCGACTAAAGCTGGCGCATCTCACGGGCAATACATTAAAAACAGGCTTGGATTTATTGGGTATTGATGTAATGGAAAGAATGTAACCTATTTCCAACCACAAAAAAGCACGAAGTCAATTCGTGCTTTTTTGTTTGATGATTAAGTAAGCTACTTACTTAAATTCAATTATTTAAAATCATAGGTAGCTGTTTTACCCGCTTCAATGGTTACCACTGTCGTATTATGAAAGATGATTTCATCATTTTTCTCTGGATCATCTTTACCCGCATCACAGGTAAAGGCTACTTTGTATTTTCCTTCTGACAAAAAAGCAACCGTATAGTTATCACTACCATTTTCTGATGATATATTTGCAGAGCTTATCGCATCATTCTCACCATCAAAATCATCAACTGCATCTGTTTCATTAAACACATAGACGGCTCCCGTACACTCACCACCAGTAGTCACAAGCTCGGAACTAATTGAGCCTGTTAACTTGCCAACTTTACTATTATCAACCAATCTTAAAGTAGGTCTTAAGATATAATCTTTATTCTTAGCCTTTGGTTTGTGAACTGATTTACGTAAATCAAAGTCTATTGTAAATGATGCACTGCCACCTGCTGGCACATTAAAACCACTTTGAAGCTTTAAACCTGATTGGTTACCACTAGGAATTTCCATTTCATGAACCGAATCATCTTTTAGTGTTATATAAGTGTCTTCTACATCCTTCTCAGCATTTACCTTTAAACGAATCCAATCATAATGACCTGCTTTAAGTGAAAGTCCATCAAGTAAAGGCTTTGACTTACCGTTCGTTAAAGCCAACAAATCAATACTTTTAGCAACCGAATTTCCAGAAGCATCCTTGAAATCATGCACAATATTTTCACCAACTGATGGCTTAAGCTCCAGCCCATTAAATTCTACAACCACTGACTTAGCATCATCTACAGGGGCATCGGTAATAGCTAGATTTAAAGTACCCGTTGATGTATCCGTTGATCCAAAGTTAGAACCGCCCCCACACGCCGTTAGCGCTAATGAGCTGAGTCCAAAAAAAGCAACATTGATTAGTTTATTATTCATAATATCTCCAAGTTATTAAATTATAATTTTTATATTCTGGAGAACATTACAGGAGGAGAAAAATGAGCACAAAAAAAGCTGACCAGTGGCATTAAATAATCTCCTTAATCACCTTCTCCAAAGTCTGCTCTGCAATAGGAAAAGGCATCGTCTGAGAAATAGCATATTGCGCCTGTAGCTTCGCCAACTGCTCCTCATGCTCTTTATCGTAAAAGATAATCACCTTAGTATTTGGATGGCGTTGAATCACTGAAAGTAACGATTCAAGCGAGCTAGTACGATCACGAAAGTCAGACTGATAATTAAACTCTGCAACCACCACATCTGGTGTACACTTTTTTAAAAGCTTAAGCACCTTTCGCATTTTGGTTTCCGTAATAACCTCATAACCCAAGCTTTCATAAAGTGGGTTAAAGTTTGGGTAACCACCCATTTCGCTTACAGCTAATAATAATTTATTTTCCAACTAACCCTCCTTTTGATTATTTGTATTATGATATTACTCCCATCAAGGACTTAAACCATGCCTAATACTAGCTTACCTTTTATAAACAACGCCACCACAGAATACGCTGATGCCTTACCCCGCGAACAGTTTATTGATTATAATATCAAAGCATTATGGCAAGGTATGCCGCGTATCGCAGGATCAGCATTTACAGTGCAGTTAACTGCTGGGGATAACTTAATGCTGCATTCTGCCATTTATGAAGCACCGGCAGGCTCCATTTTAGTGGTTGATGCAGATAGCGACTCATATGCTGTAGCAGGTGGAAATGTCTGTGCCATTGCCCAAAAAAGAGGCATTGCAGGAATGATAATTGATGGCGTAATCAGAGATTTAGCAGAAATCAGAAGCGCTAAATTTCCTGTTTATGCGCGTGGTCATGTCGCTAAACCTGGGGTTAAAAAGTTTATAGCGCCGCTCAATCAACCCATTCTGTGTGGCTCAGTCAAAGTAAACCCTAACGATATTATTGTGGCAGATGAAGAGGGTATCGCCGTTATTCCTCATTCTCAACAACAAGAAGCATTTGATATTGCTAGCAAGCGAACAGCTTTAGATAAAGCTACTTCTTTGGATGACTGGGAGAAAGCGCATCGGGCTAAGGTTTTAAAGTTACTGTCAAAGTAAATCTTGTCACAAACGATCCAAAGCCTCAAATTCAACACGTTAGAACATTTCTAAATAGCTCATCTCACTGCCCGCGCATAAATAACTTATCCAACTGCTCTATCGATACCTGCGTCCAAGTCGGGCGCCCATGATTACATTGCCCACTTCGTTCCGTCCTTTCCATATCCCGTAACAACGCATTCATTTCTGGAATCGTTAAACGGTGATTGGCACGAACT
>JAZGFW010000290.1:0-3130 GCA_036479895.1 Cocleimonas sp.
CGATTAATGCTGTTCTTGGTTTTATGGATTTTGTCTATCGGCTTTTATCGACAGAAAAACCACAGCTAATTGCCTTTGCGTTTGATGAGAGTTTAAAAAATTCACACCGTAAGGAAATATACCCAGATTACAAAGCGAATCGCTCACCTGCGCCTGACTCTTTGCGTGAGCAGTTTAGGCTATGTCGAGCTTTTATTCGTGCTTTAGGAATACATGAGAGCGCGAGCCTAAAGTATGAAGCAGATGATTTAATAGGCACGTGGGCAAAATCTCTGCGTGCCGACAATATTCCTATCAATATTATTACAGCAGATAAAGATTTGGCTCAGCTTGTTTATGAAAATGACCATTGGTGGGAATATGCCCGTGGCGAAAAGCTCAACACCAAAGCTATTACTAAACGATTTAAAGCTAAACCACGGCAAATTGCGGATCAACTAGCGCTAGCAGGGGATAAGTCAGATAATATTCCCGGTGTTCCGGGAATCGGCATGTCAACAGCAGGAAAGCTACTAAAGCGCTTTGATAATCTTGAAAAACTATTTGCTTCTATTCCAGAAATATCATCCATGCAGATTCGAGGAGCCTCTCAAATACAGCAATCAATTATTGAACATCAAGAGACAATACGATTGTCACGTCAATTAACAGGGATTGAATGTGATATAGAGGTGGTAAATAACACCCGCTTTAAAACATCTTTTACCTCCGCAAGTTTTGATAATTGTGCATTTATTGCACTCGGTAAACAGCTCAATTTATCGCCGCAGATAATGAATAAATGGCTGGCTCTGCCTGCCTTGCTTATTGTTTAGGCAATTTTCCCTCTAGTCCCTTTTCTTGTTCCAGCTGTCTAAAGCAGAGAACAATTAAGCCCTTCATTTGTTAAATTTCTTTTCGTTACCTATTAATTTGATGGCGGAATATTGAGTGCTTAGACCACGTAATTTGAGTTTTAGATCCAAAAGTCCTTTGGTTTTATTATTGCTACTCACTATTTTGGTTATTTCTACTTTGATTACAGCTTCGGCGTATTTTTTGCGCCCTAGTATTGAGACTGAAATAAAAGAAAAAGTGATAGAAAAAATAGAACAGAAAGGATTGGGTAATATGATAGTTGACGTGTCTGGTCGTGATGTGACAATTAGTGGCTATGTTGATACAAAAGAAAAGTCGTCAAAGGTAGAAGAAATTAGTAGCGAGGTGCAGGGTGTGCGTGAGATAAATAACAAGTTATTGATTAAAAACTTGCCAAATGACTAATAGTTAGACAGTTTTACAGACTAAAAAGGCAATTTTGGTGATAAGTTGACAAGCTTTATAGCTTGTTTTTTTGCTAAACTAATCACAAGGAAGAGGTAAGCCTCAGGATTTAATGTAGAAGCTAATATGCTTCTACGCATCAAGGATGAATTGTAGATGACATATTTTTTATACCAAACAGCGTTAATTACAACACTAGCAATATTTGCTGGTGCAGTGATTGGATGGTGGTTACATTTTTATTACGGGAAAGATCAAAGAGAAGTCGCTAAAAATGAATTTAGTTTGGTTAAAGATTATTTAGCTGAATCAATCAAAGAGAACGCGCGCCTTAAATTAAAGTTAAAACTCTCTCAAGAGAAGATTGATATTTTAAGTAATAATGAAAACCCAGTTATTCATGGGGTTGACTTTGATGCTTATCAGGTCTTTGAAGAGACAGTGAAAGAAGCCCAAATGAGAAAATATTTAAATTAGTTTAAATGTAAGTCGATGTTGCACAAAAAAAGCCCTGATTTCAGGGCTTTTTTTTGTGCTTGAAAAAACGGCTTAAACTAAGAATTTACTTCATTTTAAATTCAGGCAGTTTCTTTTCAGCTAGGTTTTTCTTCATTGTCACGTAGTCAGGCATACCATTCTTGTAAGGAGGATAAGCTTCACCTTCAATTAATGGTAGTAGGTATTCTCTACAAGCATCAGTGATGCCAAAACCATCTTCGCTTATGTAATCCATTGGCATCATTTTTTCTACGTTAGCAATATCGGCTAAGTCGCCTGAACCAATTTCCCACGTGTAAGGGTTGTTCGAGGTACGAATAACTGCAGGCATAACAGAGTTTTTACCCGCAACCGCCATTTCAACCGCAGCTTCACCTAGTGCGTAAGCTTGTTCAACATCTGACTTTGAAGCAAGATGACGTGCAGCACGTTGTAAATAGTCTGCAACAGCCCAGTGGAATTTGTAACCCAAAGCATCTTTGATAAGGTTAGCAACAACAGGCGCAGCACCCCCTAATTGAGCGTGACCAAAATCATCACGTGTACCTTGTTCCGCGAGGAAGCGACCATCTGGCCATGCAGTACCTTCTGAAACAACAATAGTACAGTAACCGTGGCTTTTAACTTTTGAGTCAACTAGCGCAAGGAATTTCTCTTGATCGAATTTAATTTCAGGGAAAAGAATAACAACAGGAATATCATTATCTTCATCGGCGGCTAATGCACCTGCAGCGGCAATCCAGCCAGCATGACGACCCATTACTTCTAATACAAAAATTTTGGTAGAAGTTGCAGCCATTGATGAAACATCAAAGCTAGCTTCGCGCGTTGATACGGCAATATATTTTGCTACAGAGCCAAAACCTGGACAGTTGTCTGTAATCGGTAAATCATTATCAACCGTTTTTGGTACGTGAATTGCTTGAATTGGGTAGCCCATTTTTTCTGAAAGCTGAGAAACTTTAAGACAAGTGTCAGCTGAGTCTCCACCACCATTATAGAAAAAGTAACCAATATCGTGTGCTTTGAAAACCTCAATAAGGCGATCGTACTCTTCTTTATTATCTTCAAGGCTTTTCATCTTGTAGCGACAAGAGCCAAATGCACCAGAAGGTGTGTGCATAAGACCAGCAATATCTTCATCAGACTCTTTGCTGGTGTCGATAAGGTTTTCCATTAATGCGCCGATAATACCGTTTTGACCGGCGTATACCGTGCCAATTTTATCACTGTGCTTTTTGGCAGTTTGGATAACACCACAGGCAGATGCGTTAATAACAGCGGTGACACCACCTGATTGTGCATAAAATGCATTTTTTACAGACATTGTTTTTACTCCTTTATTTTAACGATTAATTTTTTAAGTTGA
>JAZGFW010000291.1:0-2330 GCA_036479895.1 Cocleimonas sp.
TATTCGGCGCAGGCACTATGGTGATTAGTGTTGAAAACACCCCTAAGAAAGGCGCGCAAAAGGGCGAGCGTTATCAGAGCCTTGTGTCACTTGAAGGGGCGTCTTTAGCAGAATGTTTTAAAGAGTATTTTGCTCAATCAGAGCAGTTAAAAACCCAGCTATGGTTATCAGCAAATGAGAACCGTGCAACGGGATTGATGTTGCAAAGTCTACCAGAAGATGATCTTGATCAAGTGGCTCAGAACAATAATTGGACGCATGCCACAATGCTGGCAAAAACGATCACAAATGATGAGTTATTAAGCTTAGATGCAGAAGAATTATTGCATAGGCTTTATCACGAAGAAGATTTACGTATTTACGATCCTAAGCCACTGCACTTTGAATGCACCTGCTCACAACAAAAAATTGAAAATACAATTTACTCCTTGGGTGAAACAGAAGTGAATGAAATATTAGCGGAGCAAGGTAGTATCAGCATTGATTGTGATTTTTGTAATACACATTATGAGCTAAATAAGGTTGATGTGAAACGATTATTTAGTGATGGGGATGTGGCAGATGATGCTGGTGGTTTGCATTAGATGATAGGGAGGATGAAAATTTAAGAGTTCTTTGTGATAATGTATATTTACTAATTATTCTGAATTTATAGTTCTAAAACGTGACCATTCAAAAGAACGCTTCTCAACGAAAAATTATCCACATCGATATGGATTGCTTCTTCGCGGCAGTTGAAATACGTGAAAATCCAAGTTTAAAAGGAAAGCCCGTTGCGGTTGGTGGTAAGCCCAATACCCGTGGCGTGGTTGCGGCTTGCAACTATGAGGCGCGTAAGTTCGGTGTTCACTCTGCTATGCCAATGTCTCGGGCCGTGAAACAATGCCCAGCGCTGATTACAACACCTGTTCATATGGATTTGTACAAAGCGGTTTCCGTAGAAATACATGCAATTTTTCAAGACTATACCGATTTGATTGAGCCTTTATCTTTAGATGAGGCTTATCTGGATGTGAGTAAAGCAACACAATGTAATGGTAGCGCGACTTTGATCGCGAAAGAGGTTAGACAAAGGATTTTTGATTCGCAGCGATTAACCGCGTCTGCGGGGATTGCCCCTAATAAGTTTTTAGCTAAGGTGGGTAGTGATTGGAATAAGCCGAACGGGCAAAAAGTAGTCCTTCCCAATGAGGTTCAAGCGTTTGTAAAAGATTTACCTGTTACGGCAATTTCTGGTGTAGGTAAAGTAACGGCCAAGAAAATGGCACTTTATTCGTTAAAAACGTGTGGTGATTTAAATCATCTTGGCTTAGAAAAATTGCAGCAGTACTTTGGTACTTTTGGGAGTACACTGTACCAATATAGCCAAGGCATTGATAATCGCCCCGTTAGTAATCACTGGGTTAGAAAATCACTGAGTGTTGAAGATACTTTTGCAAAAGACCTGCCTGATTTAGAGGCATGCTTATTACAAATTCCAATTCTTTATCAAGAATTATTACGACGTTTAGTGCGTGCAAATAAGAAGCAACCGCTTACTCCTAAAGCCTTGGTTGTTAAGTTACGCTTTAATGATTTCGAGACAACCACCATCCAAATACCGGGTTCAGCACCTAATGAGACAACGTATAAAAGCTTATTAGCAGAAGCATGGTTGCGTGGGCAGCGCCCAGTACGTTTAATTGGTATAGGATTACAGTTTAACCCTCCTGATTTTCCAGAGCAGTTTGTACTTCCTTTTAATTATTTTTAATGGACAATTTAGTTATTTGCTTTAGCATCTGTGAGTTAAACTTTCTTGAGAATTATCCATGATTATTATGTACGGTATAAAAAACTGCGACACCATTAAAAAGGCGCGTAAGTTTTTAGAAGCAAATAACATCGACTACTCCTTTCATGATTTTAGGGAAGATGGTTTAAACCCTGTGCAACTACGGGCTTGGATGGCAGAGCTAGGTTGGGAAAAAGTGATTAATAAACGCAGCACAACATGGCGTAACCTACCTGATGAATCCAAAGAAAATATGGACGAAACATTAGCGCTTGTGATTGCAGAAGATCAGCCGACGATTATTAAACGTCCTGTGTTAGAAGTGGCGGAAAAAGTTATGATTGGCTTTTCTGAGAAAAGTTATCAGAGTTTACTGTAAGAGCTCATAATTTATAAAAAGAGTACGGATATGCAAAAAGTAGAAGTAACCCGTAAAACCCTTAAGGGGCTAGTAACGCGCACCACAAATCAAAATGAAATGAAGCCTGAAACGGCGAAGATAGGTGTACTTTGGCAATCGTTCGATAAAAAAGTCCCAGTGGATTACCAAAAAGGT